>NZ_BANE01000164.1 GCF_000964405.1 Novacetimonas hansenii JCM 7643 | reverse complement strand
AGGCGGCGTCTTCTGAAGCTTTTTGGGAAAAGCTTCACCAAAAAACCTTTATAATTTCAGTATGTTATCGATCATGACTTTTCAAACTGTCTCTTATGATTGACAGCGGATTGTCTAAATGCGTCCGCGATCCGGTCGGTGGGGGCCGGGGTTATGCACGTTCTGCCATCATGCGAATTCGGTTCAGCATGCGCCGCCGGATCAGGCCGCTGACAGGGCGTATGGCGTACCAGTAAGGGGCAAAACGACGACGTGAGGCGTGGGTAGGGCAATCGACACGCGTTTGTGTCACGACCCTGTTATAGGGATGGCCGGGGCACGTTCTGATGTGAAATCCCATGGCCAGCCGGCATATCCCAGTATGGTCGCATGCGGCAAAGGCTTCGGGCGACGGGATGGGGACAAGGCCATAATCGGCTTCCCAGAATGCGCCCATAAGGGCAAAGACAATCTCCACGTTGCCCTCTTGGCCCACGACAGTGAAATCATCAAGGTCGAGCATCCGTCCGCTCCGCGTCCCCATCAGCCGGGCGGGCAGTTCGCGCATCCTTATTGCCATGCGCACCAGCGGGTCATGCCCGGCGCGATAGGCGCGGATGCTTTCCATGATATGTGCAGGCGATGCGTGGATTACGATATGGTGCGTTTCCATGAACTGGTAACGCGGCAGGATTATGTCCAGAAGGCCCGTCTGCGCTGTGTCCATTTCTGTCAGGGGCCTTCCTGTCCCGTTATTGTCGTGGCGTATCATCATGCCAGTTGCCATGCACTGATGTCCTGCATGGTTTTGAATAAAGATATTGTGCATATTGTTCCGGGGGCCTCATGCCGATCCATGCTGCGTGTCTGACGGGCGCGAACCGGCGCGCCGTTTTTTGATTTTGGTCACGGATAATGGGGTATAACGTGGGCCAGCCCCGGGGCAGGGCATTGTCCATGGTGTGTTTTTCACCATAGGACATGGCGGATGTGTGCCCGATGAACCGGGGGATGGATGAGGCGGCGCGCGTCATATTGGCGGGTGGCTGGTCGTGCGAACGGGTTGGAGCAGAGTGAGATGGCGCAGAAGTTTCGGATCGTGATTGTTGGTGGCGGGGTCGCCGGGCTTGCACTGGCCACCCGCCTTGGCAAATCGGTCGGGAAATCCGGGCGCGCGGAAATTACACTGGTGGACAAAAGTTTTGCCCATGTGTGGAAGCCGATGCTGCATTGCTTCGCCGCAGGCACGGCCGCCAACGAGAATGACCGGATCAGCTTCATGTCACAGGCGAGCCGTCATCATTTCGATTTCTGGCCCGGTGAGATTTCCGGCATGGACCGACGGGCCAGGACCATCACCCTTGCCCCGGTGATTGATCCGAATGGGGAGACGGTTCTTGATGAACGTACCCTTGACTATGACGCGGTCATCCTGTCGATCGGCAGCCGCGCCAATGATTTCGGCACGCCAGGTGTGGCCGAACATTGCATGTTCATTGATAACCTGGTCGATGCCAATGGTTTCAATGACCGGTTTCGCACGGAACTGCTCAAGGCGTTTGCCTATCACCGCGAACTTGATATCGCCATTGTGGGGGGCGGTGCGACCGGCACGCAGCTTGCCGCCGAGTTGCACAAGGCGCTGGGCCTTGCGGCACTGTACAGCTTTGGACAGAAGCCGCCCGAACTGAAGATCACTTTGCTGGAAGCCGGTCCACGTATCCTGCCAGCCTTCCCCGAGGCCGTGTCCGAGGCAGCCATGAAACAGCTTGAGGCCATTGGCGTGGTGGTGAAAACCTCTGCCATGGTCAGTGGGGCGGATGAGAATGGGTTCATGCTCAAGGACGGTAGCCATGTCCCCGCGACATTGCGTGTCTGGGCAGCGGGGGTGAAGGCGCCCGATGTGACACGGAAATTCGGTGATATCAGGCTGTCGCGCTCTGGACAGTTGGAGGTGCGCCCGACCCTTCAGGTGACGGGGGATGACAATGTCTTCGCGATGGGGGACTGTGCCTTCATCGCGGAAAAGCCCGTGGCCCCCACCGCGCAGGCCGCCCGTCAGCAGGCCCACCATCTGGCGCGTCACCTGCCTGCGTGGATCGCCGGGCGTCCGCTGCCACCATTCGTGTTCAGTAACAAGGGCGCGGTCGTGGCGCTGGGGGATTACAATGGGTGGGGCACATTCCCCGGTGGAACCGTTTTTGGCGGAGGGTGGTTGCATGGGCTATCCGCGCGTCTGGTGCATCTGATGTTGTATCGCCAGCACCAGTTTGAACTTTACGGGCCGTTCCGTGGCATGGTCTCCTGCCTTGTGGACTGGCTTGATGTATTTGTCCGTCCTGCGGTCCGGCTCGACTGATTATGGGGGGGGGCGCACTGGCGCGTATGACCCTGTTGCGTGCGGGGATTTTGGGATATGAAGCAGGTCATGTCTTCTTTTCCACCACTGCCGCGGCATTCCCTTGTGGAACAGGCCATTGCCTTCATGCGTGAACGCGTGGCGCAGGGGGCATGGGCCTTGGGAGAGCGTATCCCCAAGGAAACCGAACTGGCACACTTGTTGCAGGTTGGGCGCAATACCGTGCGCGAAGCCGTGCGCGTCCTGTCCCATGCGGGCATGCTGGAGGTGCGGCAGGGGGATGGCACCTATGTAAGGTCCCGCACCGATCCTGCTGATGTCATCCATCGTATCAGCCGCTCCGGCCTGCGGGACCATTTCGAACTGCGTGTGGTGCTGGAGGCGGAGGCCGCCCGCCTTGCGGCCCTGCGCCGGACCGAACGTGACCTTGACCTTCTGGAAAAGCTGCTGTTGGCCCGGGGGGAGAAATCTCCCGATATGGATATGGAGGCATTTGTCGCGCGCGATACGGCCTTTCACCTTGCGATCGCGCAGGCGTCGCATAATACGGCGCTGAGTGAGCTTTACCGTTATTTTGTATCGGAAGTGCGTCGCGGCACCCATACCGCTGTGGTGGAACCGACTTTGCCGGAACCTGATCTTGCGGCGCATCAGCGTATTTTTGATGCAATCCGCAATCAGGATGCGTCCGGGGCGGAACATGCCGCCCGTGCTGCAGTGGAAGGGTTGATTACCGCAATGTCCTGACCCTGGCGAGAGATTCCAGAATAATCATCGTCAGGAAACGGGGAGGATGTTGGGGCGGGCGTTTGCCAACAGCCCTGAAAAACATGGTGTCATTCAAAAAATGGCACTAATTCCATCATGCTCCTGCGACAGCATGTGTATGTTCGTTCGGTCAGGTCAGTGCATCGGGGCAGTGTGACGTATGGTCGCGGCCTGCAACAGGTCATGCACGCGTGCCACGACCCCATCCCATGCACCGGGGCGGGACTGACGCACGATCCGCAGATGGGGGTACCACTGGCTGTCCTCCTGTCCTGACTGCCATCGCCAGCAATTGTCATACCGATCCATCATGATGACGGGCCGGCCCAGTGCCCCCGCCAGATGCACGATGGAGGTATCGACCGACACGACGATATCAAGGTTCATGATGATCGCGGCGGTATCATCCATGTCGTGGACGTCATCCATGGGGTCATAAAGCTGCATGCCATCGGGAATGTCGGTCATCTGCCGGGCATGCTGCCCCCGCTGCAGGTTGACAAGGTAAAGTCCGGGAATCGTTGACAGGCAGGCCAGTTGCACAAGGTTCATCGAACGCTTGCGGTCGATGGCCTGCGCCTGCGCCACACCCGGTCGGCTTGCGCCGCCCCAGACCAGCCCGACGCGCAGGCCGGGACGGGGGGGCATGTAATCCGCCCATGCCAGTACCTTGTGCGGGTCGGCCTGCAGATAGGGAACGGGCGCGCCGATAATATCGGATGTCTGCGCCAGAACGCGTGGCAGGCTGCCGAAGGGACAGTGCCAGTCATGGGCGGGAACTGGGCGCAGCGGGTCGATCACCCGTTCCACCCCATAGATGCGTGCTGCAAGTGGCAGGATTTCGCGCGGAACCTGCAATGTTACACGCGCGCCACGACGGATCAATGCCGGGACAAAGCGCAGATACATCAGCATGTCGCCCAGACCCGCCTCTGACAGGATCAGGATCCGCTGTCCCGTCAGCTTGCCATCCTGATTCAGGGTCGGCAGCAGGCGTTCGGGCGGATATTTTAAACGACCGGGTATGCGCAGGCGCCATTCATATTCGGGCCATCCGTCCGCATGGCGCCCCGCCTTAAGCAGGGTCATGGCATGATTGAGGTGGATATGCGGATCATCTGGCCGCAGTGCGAGCGCCTGCGCATGGTGATGCAGGGCCTCGTCCACCTTGTTGTCGATCGTCAGGATATGCGCCAGGTTGGCGTGCGTCATGGCGCTTTGCGGATGGTAGGTCAGAAGATGGCGCAGCAGGGCCTGCGCCTTGTGTGCTTCTCCCGTTTCGTTCTGCGTTACCGCCAGAAGATTCCCCGTTCGCAGGGCGGAAGGATGGCGGCGGCATCCCTCGACCAGGACCTCTATCGCTTCTTCCGTGCGGGCATGCAGTAGCAGGAATTCCCCAAGCTGGTCATACAGGCGGATATCATTGGGGGTCTGCCGCAAGGTGGCATGCAGGGTGGTTTCAATTTCCTCCAGCCGCGAATGGCGCAGCAGAAGTGTCATCATGTCCTGTGCGGGATGGCGGGCCGTCGGATTGTCCTGCGCCAGCCGACACAGCATCCGTGCCGCGCGGGCACTGCGGCCGCAGCCCGCAAGGGCATGGGCGAGGATGATATCCGCCCGCCTGTCATCGCACAGGGGTTCGACAATGGCCCGCGCCTGTGCGAACCCGCCGTTTTCCAGATGCTGCATGGCCTGCCGCAACCGTTCTGTCCGGGCGGTATCGTGCTGGTGTGTCTCTGTCTGCCCTGTCCTTGCCATGTTTGTCGCGTCCGCCTGCGGTAACGTGGATCAGGCGTTCGCGCCGGATGGGGATGCATCTGCGGCAGGGGGGAGCAGTTTGCCGGGGTTGAGGATGTTTTGCGGGTCGAGGGCGTGCTTGATTGCGCGCATGACCTGCAGGGCATTTTCCCCATGTTCGGCCGCCATGAATTCCAGCTTGCCCGTGCCGATGCCATGTTCCCCACTGCATGAACCCTGCAGCGCCAGCGCACGACGTACGATTTTGCGGTCCAGTTCCATGGCGCGTTCATAACCGCCGGGTCCGGGGGGAACCATGATGATGGTATGGAAATTGCCATCGCCCACATGCCCGACAATCGGTGCAGCCAGTCCCGATGCCTCGATATCTGCCTTGACGCCGGTGATCAGCTCCGTCAGGGCCGAAATGGGGACGATGGCATCGGTTGCGATGCCATCATGGCCGGGATGGGCCGCAAGTGCCGCCCAATAGGCACCGTGTCGTGCCTTCCACAGGCGGGTGCGTTCTTCCTGACTGGTGCTCCAGACGAAACCAAGGCCGTTATTGTCGGCAGCGATTGCCTCCACCATTTCCACCTGTTCGCGCACGGCCTCCGGCGATCCCTGGAATTCAAAGAACAGGGTGGTGATCGGGCGGTAGTCCTCCAGCTTGGAATAGGCGATGCAGGCTTTCATCTGCGCATCATCAAGCAGTTCGATGCGCCCGATCGGCACACCTACCTGTATGGTGGAAACCGCAGTGCGCACTGCATCGGCAAGGTTTTCGAACTGGCATGTCGCGGCGGCGATGGTTTCGGGGATACCATGCAGGCGCAACTGCACCTCGGTAATGATGCCCAGCGTCCCTTCGGACCCGATGAACAGGCCTGTCAGGTCATAACCGGTGGATGATTTGCGTACCCGACCACCCGTATCGACAATGCGCCCATCAGGCATGACAACGCGCAGCCCCATGACATTTTCACGCATGGTGCCGTAACGTACCGCCGCCGTGCCCGATGCGCGCGTGGCGCACATGCCGCCGAATGTGGCCTCTCCCCCCGGATCAACAGGAAAGAATAGGCCCATGTCGCGCAGGTGGGCATTAAGTGATTGCCGTGTCACGCCAGCTTCCACCCGGCAGTCAAGGTCGTCGGCATTGACGCCGATGACACGCGTCATGCGTGACAGGTCAAGGCTGATGGCGTCAGCGCCGGGGGTGACGTGTCCTTCCAGGGATGTGCCGCCACCGAATGCCACCACGGGCACCATATGTTCATGACATATGCGCAGGACCAGCGCCACATCAGCCGTGCTTTCAGCAAAAATGACCAATGCGGGCATGCGGGCATGCTTCCAGCCCTCGCCATGGCTGTGCTGTTCACGGATCGAGTCGTTGGTCGTGACCCGCTCGCCCAGTTGCTGGTGCAGGATGCGGGCAACCCCGGCGATCACGGGGGGAAGGGAAGAGAACATGAGCGGCGGTCCCATCAGGCAGTAATCCTTCCTTTTGGGTTATCCGTATATCCGTTTTACCGCAAGATCAGCGCGGGCCCGACGTTTCACGACCGGTCGCGTCCACCGTCATGCCAAAATACTGTTCGATCAGGACGATATTGCGCAGGTTCGCCTTATAAACGGTATCGACCAGATCACCGAGGACCGGCACGAAATCGGCCAGAAGTTCAACCGCGACATTCCCCACCATCCGTGTGAGGATACGGCTTGGCACCCCCAGTCGCCGCGCCTCCCATATGATGTACAGCGATGGGATCGCCATAACCATCGTCCCTGCGACCGGTAATAACCCGATCAGTGTATCCAGCCCCCAGCGCAAGCGCGTACCGGGCAGGACGAAAGCCGCGTCCAACAATGTTGCCAGACGACGCAACCGCAGGATGCAACGCCGGATTTCCGTGCTGTCGAGGGGCTGAGGCCCCGTAAACTGGGATGAGAACGCGGTATGTGCCATGCCCGGTCATATGGGGTGGGGGGAGGGGCGACACAATACCATCATGTCAATGAGGTTTAGCCATCGGGCAGCGCCCCGCTTGCGCCGGCGGCCTTATCCCCGCAGGTGACGGGGGGAACCCGACCCGTTTTGACTGGTCTGTCGGTCGGTATGTGGATGCGGAGCCATGACCCGGAAATTCAACACGTTGGACGAATTCATACAGTATCTGCGCGAGCGTGTGGAACCGAATATTGCCCGCGCCGTGCAGAATAGGGCGGAACTGATTACAACCGAAACCAGGGTGCAGGTCGGCTAATATCCGGACGGACTGGAAAGCGGCCTGCCCAGGCACCATTGGCTGATAGCACTATTGATGACCATATCCGCAAGGGCTTTTCCCCGATGCCATGGCGACGATTGAAGCTGCTTTGGCGCAGGCCGGTGTGGTGTTGGTATCGCACGCAAGCGATTGGCGGCCCGGCGCAGGTTGCACTATTCGTCCACGCCGACCGGGCCGCGCAATGCAGTCAGGCACAGCCGGACCTGGTGGTGGGCACGATCGCAGGCGATGTCACGTTGAGATTGTCCGGGTCATTCACCCAATCCAGCCAATTCACAATTGGTGCCCTAACCACGGCCCCGACTGTCGGCATCCCGGTCGCGCGCTCAGCAGCTTAGCCTGTCGGCCACTCTGTCTTCCCTGCCTGACGTGGAGATGTCCCGGCAGGTTGGTTGCAAGACAGCGATATTCACGCAGAATGACGACGGCTGGTACCAGGGGGCGGCACGGCTGATTGCTGACCGAGAGGTCTTGCGGGAACGCGGGATGGAGCTGGTTGAGAGTTGGGTGCGAGACAGTGCATCCCGCGCGCGTCGGTCACGCCGTTTGTAGGTGGACGGCAGCCCCACAGGAACATGCAGCGAAAATAGTGGTACGGATTATTTGGCATGGATCAATGCGTGCTAAAGTGGCCTGATCCGTATCGGGCTGTATCGAAATACACCCATCAACCTACTGCCAAAATTTTTTTATTTTCTGGGTATTATGACCGAAGCAAATGGTGGGCGCAACAGGGATTGAACCTGTGACCCCTACCATGTCAAGGTAGTGCTCTACCGCTGAGCTATGCGCCCATTTGCTTCGGTGAAAAGGCTTCTAACTGCCACCGGGGTTTCGTGCAACCCCTTTTTTCAGAAAAAATCACATTGACCAGCTCTTGGTCGCCTGTCCCTATGTCCGACATGCCATTTCTTCGCGTCCTCCTGTGCAGACACCACGTTTTATGTGTGTTCCCATGCCGTTAACCACGTTGCCGCCGTATGAGGTCATTCCCCCAGGTGCATCGATTTCGCCACTGGTGGTGGCCTCTGCGCATTCGGGGCGGGATTATACGGATCGCTTTCTCAAACAATCCCGTCTGTCGCCTGCGGCCCTGCGACGGAGTGAGGATTGTTTCGTGGAGGAGTTGTTACACTCTGCGCCATTATATGGGGCACCCCTGCTGCATGCCCATTTCCCACGTGCCTATTGCGATGCCAACCGGGAGCCATGGGAACTGGACCCCAGCATGTTTCGCGATGCGTTGCCGGATTGGTGCAATACCTCCAGTAAAAAGGTGCAGGCAGGTTTTGGCACCATTGCCCGCCTGGTTGGGAATGGCGGGCCGATTTATTGCCATTCCCTGGATTTTGAAGAAGCGGAACGTCGTATCCGTGAGTGCTGGTATCCTTACCATGCAGCGCTTCTTCATTTGATTGAGGCCAGCGTAGCACGGCATGACCTGTGCATTCTGCTGGATGGGCATTCGATGCCGCGGCAGGGGGGGCGTGACAGTGCCGATTTCATTCTGGGGAACGCATGGGGTACATCATGCGCGCCTGAAATCACCGCTATGGTTGAAAAAATCTTGACGGAGCATGGATATCGCGTGGCACGGAACATGCCGTTTGCCGGTGGATACGTGACACGGCATTATGGCAGGCCACGCAGGGGCGTTCATGCCCTGCAGATGGAAATCAGCCGCCATCTATATATGGATGAACGCACGTTGGAACGCCATGACGGTTTTCCTGTCGTGCAGCAGGTCTTATCACGTGTCATGGCGGAACTGTCAGGTCTGGCCCACCATATGGCACGCCAGACCTGACAGGTTATGTTGACAGACAGTCGCGGTGGGGTTTCAGGCTTTTGCCGGCACTTCACCCTGCGGGGTCTGTGCGTTGACGGCGACAGGAAGCAGATGGGCCAGAACCGGCAGGATCGTGCTGGCGGGCAGGCCGGTATGATCCACCATTGCCTGCACCTGCTGGCTGCTGAGCAGCGAACGCAGTTCGTCGGTGGAAATCGGCAGGTTTTCACCAGTACCGATCCAGGAGCGTACCTTGTCGGTCAGGCCGGCCTTCTGCGCCTGATCCATCAGGGAAGAAATCGTATCGGGGGTCAGCAACTGTGCCAGATAGGTATGCACCTGCTCCGCCAATCCCGAACTGGCTGCCAGGTTGGTCAGCTTTCCCATTACGTCGTCGAAAATGCCACTCATGATCATGTTCCTGAAATTTGCCTGATGTCACCAACATAAGCGATCTTGGACAATTATAAAAAAAATATATAAGCCTAGGTAAAAAAAAGCGGTGCATATGCACCGCTTGAGTTTAGGGAGGAAACGTCCAAGAAGCAGTTGCCAAGGCAAATCTGCTTCCCGGATTTATGATGTCCCTCACGCTTATGTGTCAAGGAGAAAGATCGGCACCAGCGTCATTCTGTCTGACGCGGCGTGCCATATACAGGTGATAGGACAATATCGTCTTGGCATCGGTCCGGCCAATGTGGGGCAGGTCCGCCAAAGGCAGGACATGCAGGTGTATGTTTTCATGCTCGCCCGGCAGTCCGGTATGCCGTCCGTCCAGCGTGCGCACGACATCAGTGGGGACCGTTATGTCCGCGCAATAAAGTGCCATGGCTTCATCCGTCCCGCCGGGGGAAAGCCATACGGTATCAAGCAGCACAAGGTCTTCCTGCCTGACCTTCAGATCCGTCCCGACTTCTTCGGACAGTTCACGCAGGGCCGTGCTGATGAACTCTCCGCCATCCAGCATGCCCGCAGGTAATGCCAGAAGGTCGGGACGGGCGATGGGAATGCGCGCTTCACGCGTCAGGACCGTAAGCGGCGCGGTCCCCGGACAGTGCAGGACCAGCAGGACCGAAACCGAATCTCCGCGTAACAGGGCTGCGCCCGGTACGGGTTTTCCGTCGTGGCGGGCATCCGCAACGGCCATGATGAACCCGACGCGCGGGCCAAACATGATGACATCATGTACATCAATGCGGCGGACATCGAAACGCGCCACCAGCCCGTCGCGCCAGCGTACGAAATGGGGCGCCGATCGCACGGCGTCGTGTACCCCCAAGGGAACCGCAGGGGAAAAATGGACCAGATCCGTATCTGACATGTCGCGCACTCCCGTCCCTGATGACACAGGAATATACCTTGGGGGACAAAAGCCCATCATCACAGATGCAGGGCACCCATGATGGTAACGGTGCGATCATATCCATCCCGTGCGGTATCGGGAAACAGCCGCGCCGGTCAGTTGAAACGATAAAAGCCCCCGAAGATGGCGCCGGTGTAAAAAGGCGCACCTTCGGGAGCTTTTATGTTTCCATACCAACGGGGTGTTTTAATAAACAGTCCGTTGCCGTTTTATCGCGCGGGCGGCTTCTGGTATGCCCGTTAACGCAGGATGCCGGTATGGCCGATGGAATAGCGTCCTGGCTGCGGCCAGACCGTCAGGCCATGCGGTTCCTGGCCAACCGCAACCTTGCGCACTGCGCCGGTCGTTGTGTCAAAGGCATAGACAACATCGTCAAACCGTCCGGACAGCCACAGCGTCTTTCCATCAGCACTGACATTGCCCATGTCCGGGCTGCCGCCACCGGGAATGGGCCACTGGCTGACCACTTTTTCGGTGGCGAAGCTGATGACCGATACGCCACCGGCCTTGCCATGCGGGGGGCCATGGATCTTGTGCGATCCACGGTTAGCCACATACATCATCGTCCCGTCCCTGCTGGGATACAGGCCATGCGTGCCGATTCCTGTCGGGATGAAGCCTGTTTCACGGAACGTGTCGCCATCAATGATGAACACCCCGTCCGCATGCATGTCCGCAACATAGAATGTATGCCCGTTCGGGCCGGTCAGGACATCTTGCGGCATGCCACCGCTTGACAGCTTGAGATATCCCATCACCGTGTGGTTGACGGTATCCACTTTCGCCAGATAGCCACCGAACTCACACGTAAAGATGGCATAGCGTCCGTCAATCGAGAAATCGGCATGGTTGACGCCCTTGCATTGTGGCACCTCCACCGATGTCTGTAACTGCATGGTGTGGGGATCGCGGAAATCGAGGCGTTCGCGTGCCTCGGCCACCGTTATGGCCGACTTGCCATCGGGCGTGAAATACATGTTGTACGGGTCATCGACCGCGACCTCCGGCCCCGGCAGGGTGGTGCGCGGGTTGATGGGGGTCAGGCTGCCGTTGGTCGTGCCTTCGGCATTGTTTGTCACCCACAGGGTGCGCAGATCCCACGACGGCACGACATGCTGCGGGCTTTTGCCCACGGGGAAGCGGTTGACGACCTTGTAGGTCTGCGGATCAATGACATAGACATTGTTCGACCGAAGGTTGGGAACATATATCCGTGCCGGGTCCTGCGCCACTTCTGGTGCGATATGGGCGGGTGTCGTTTCGGTATAGATATTTCGCGGGTCCACGACCGGCGGCATGCCGGGAATGGTCTGTACCACCTGTTGCGCCCGTGCCCCGGACGATCCCGCACATCCCAGGGCCGCCATGCACAGCCCCGACATCAGAAACAGTTTTTTTACGCTCATGCGATCCAATCTCCTGGCGCCCCTATAGCACGCGGCAAAAATCTGGCAATCACGGAGAAATCGGACCATTTTGGTCGGTCTGGAGCGCCCTGACGGCTGCTGTGACCTGCATGTCCGTCCCCACCTGTCCCAGCGCTGCGCTTGCGGGGCGGGGGTCGCCGCCATAGACACCCTGCGACGGACCGGGAAGGGCGGCATGATGCAGGGCGTCCTGGCGCACCATATCCGGCTGTACCGCCAGCATCAGCGACGTATCGCTGAGATCGGCATGCGTGCCCACATCTGCCCCCAGCCCCCGCCTGCGCAGGTAATCGGCATAGCTTCCCGCCACGACATCATAATATGCGCCCAGATAAATCACATGCGCGCCCGTGCCTGCCCACCTGCGATTCAGCACCTGTGCCACGGTCCTGAGATCCTTTTGGTATCCCCCATGATCGCCCAGCAGGACGATGCGCCGGAACCCCTGCACACGCAGGCTTTCGGCCGCTCCCGTGACCAGTTCGCGAAAGACGGCGGGCGGGATGCTCAGCGTTCCGGCAAAGCGCATGTGCGACGTGCGGGGTGACGTGCCGCCTTCGGGCACATATGCGATGGTGGGCGCCACCAGCATGTGGCCCACCTCGTGCGCGATGCGCTGTGACAGCACGGTGGCGCGGACATTATGCTTGCCCACCGCGATGAAGGGGCCACTCTGCTCCGTCCCGCCCACGGGAATGATGACGCTGGTCCACCCCTGGGCAAGGGCATCGCGGATTTCCGTCCATGTCAGGTGTTCAAACACTACGTCACGCGGCGCGGTGGCATGCGCCCTGTCAGGGAGCAGGGTCATCCCCCCCATGCCCCCCATGAGTGTACACGCACAGGCCATCGTGCGGCCCCATTTCAACATCCGTCGCATCGCGCCTTCATCCCGCCCCAGAGCCGCGGAATGCCCGCGCCGGAACCATCTGGCGGACATCCCGTTATGTTACCGGATATTTTACCCGGACCTGCCATGACTGGCGCGTCGGTATAAAGGAGAAGCGGCCATGAATGCCAGTGCCAGCCCACACCCATCACATGCCACGACAGGACAGGGGGGAGAGACCCACCAGACGGCGGATGATGCTGGCACGCCCACCATGACCACCCAGCAGGGCGTTCCCGTATCCGACGATCAGAATACCCTGCGCAACGGTCCCGATGGCCCGGCTTTGATGGAAGATTTCCATTTCCGGGAAAAAATCTTCCATTTCGACCATGAACGCATTCCCGAACGTGTCGTCCATGCCCGTGGGTATGGCGCGCATGGCTATTTCGAACTGACCGATTCCCTTGCCGATGTGTGCCATGCCGATATTTTTCAGCATGTGGGCGAAAAGACCCCGGCCTTCGTGCGTTTTTCCACCGTGGCAGGCGCCAAGGGATCGTCCGACACGGTGCGCGATGTACGCGGCTTTGCGGTGAAGCTTTATACCCGGCAGGGGAACTGGGATATCGTTGGCAACAACATGCCGGTTTTTTTCATACAGGACGCGATGAAATTCCCCGATTTCGTCCATGCGGCCAAGGAGGCGCCTGACCGTGCCTTTCCACAGGCACAGACCGCGCATGACAATTTCTGGGATTTCGTCTCCCTCTCGCCCGAGGCCACGCATATGGTCTGCTGGGCAATGTCCGACCGTGCGATCCCGCGCTCCTTTCGCTTTATGGAGGGGTTTGGCGTTCATACGTTTCGCCTGATCGATGCGCAGGGGCGCTCGACCTATGTCAAGTTCCACTGGAAACCCCGTCAGGGCCTGCAATCCATTGTCTGGAACGAGGCGCTGAAGCTGAACGGTGCTGATCCCGATTTTCATCGACGTGACCTGTGGAACGCCATCAATGCCGGGGATTATCCCGAATGGGAACTTGGCGTGCAGTTGTTCGATGATGAATTCGCGGATAAATTTGCGTTCGATATTCTCGACGCGACGAAGCTGATCCCCGAGGAACTGGTGCCCGTGCGTCGTGTCGGGCGGCTGGTGCTCAATCGTGTGGTGGACAATTTCTTTGCAGAGACGGAGCAGGTTGCCTTTTGCACCCAGAATATCGTGCCGGGGATTGATTTTACCAATGATCCCCTGTTGCAGGGGCGTAACTTTTCCTATCTCGACACGCAAACCAAGCGTCTGGGTGGTCCCAATTTCACGCATATCCCCATAAATGCGCCCAAATGCCCGTTCCATAATTTCCAGCAGGACGGGCACATGGCGATGCACAACCCAAAGGGGCGCGTGAACTATGAACCCAATTCATGGTCACAGCCACATGGCGGCGCACGTGAAAACCCCATCACCGGGTTCCGCTCCTTTGCACAGGAACAGTCGGGGGCGAAAGTGCGCCAGCGCTCTGCCGCGTTTGGTGACCATTACAGTCAGGCACGCCAGTTTTATATCAGCCAGACCCCGGTCGAGCAGACCCATATGAAGGACGCGTTCGTCTTTGAACTGAGCAAGGTTGAAACGCCTGCCATCCGCGTGCGCATGTTGGCGCACCTGCGCAATGTGGATGAAACACTTGCCCATGGCGTGGCGGACGGGCTTGGTATTTCTCCCTTGCCCGCTGCGGCCAAGCCTTTCCTGCCCGTGCGTACGGACCTGCCGGCTTCCGATGCGCTGAGTATCCTGAAAAATGGCCCCGGCAGCTTTCATGGGCGCAAGCTCGGGATCGTGGTGAGCGAAGGTACGGATGCGGACCTGCTGTCTGCCGTGCTTGAAGCTGCCCATAATGTGGGCGCGGAAACCGAACTTGTCGGTCCGCGCATCGGCAATATCTGTAACGACCGTGGCAAGGTGCTGCCGGTCATGCAGAAGATCAATGGCGGGCCGTCGGTGCTGTATGATGCTGTGGTCCTCCTTCCTTCCGCACAGGGAAGCAAGCTTCTGCTGGGCGAGGCGACGATGCGTGATTTCATTTCCGATGCCTATGCCCATGCCAAATTCATTGGATATGGGGCAGATGCCGAACCGCTGCTGGATGCTGCCGGTGTCACGGCCCCTGCGCGTGATGATGGTGTCATCCGCCTGGGCAGTGGGGGTGATGCCGCATCGTTTGTAAAAGCCTGCGGTGCGCTGCGTTTCTGGCCGCGTGAACAATACGTCCACGCCGTATGATATTCGTGCCCCCATCCTTCTTTTTTGCCTGTCGACCCTTGATACATGTGCGGGAGGGAGACAATGAAAAAGAAGGACGGAGGAAACGGCATGGACGAGAAACCAACCATCACCATACATTACTGCACGCGCTGCAACTGGCTGTTGCGTGCGGGATGGATGGCGCAGGAACTGCTTTCCACCTTTGGCGAGGATCTGGGCGCGGTCAGTCTGGTGCCCGGCAGTGGTGGCCGGTTTGAGATCCATGTCGGCCCGCATATGATATGGGAACGCAAACGCGATGGTGGCTTTCCCGGCCCCAAGGAACTGAAGCAGCGGGTACGTGATATCATAGCGCCCGAACGCGACCTTGGTCATACCGACCGTTAAGAGAGTGTTTGAAAACACATCATTGATAAAAAAGAAAAGTTTTTGGGTGCCGC
>NZ_BANE01000165.1 GCF_000964405.1 Novacetimonas hansenii JCM 7643 | reverse complement strand
GCGGCGTCTTCTGAAGCTTTTTAGAAAAAGCTTCACCAAAAAACCTTTATAATTTCAATCTGTTATCGCACCTGACTTTTTAAACAGCTTCTGAAAAACACATCGTTTTTTGAAGGTTTTTTGGGAAAACCTTTGTCCAATACTCCTTTGCTAATTTCTGAACGTTATGAAATGGCCGGTTTTTATGAAGACAGGCGTTCTGGTTCTTTTTTGCCAAAGGACTGGGCGGCCAATGGACCGGTCACACCTATGTGCCATCAGGCATGGTTGACGCGTCACCAGATTTCCCATCATCTGCATCAACCGGGGTGTCCGCGATGCGGGCTGAGATCACACCCGTTGAACCTGACCTGGGTCATGCCAGCGTAGGGAGAAAAACGGCATGCCGGGGCTGAGCCCTCCATGCTGGCTTCCCCATGCGGTCCCTGCCTGGTTTTTTCCCGGGGCGGGTGGGTGAAGGGCAGGCGATGATGAAGGCCATACTGTTACGACTTGCATGTCTCCTTATCATGATGGGTGGCATCGGCACTGCGCATGCCGCCGATGCGCCACGTCGTGTCAACGTGATTCTGGATTGGTTTCTCAATGCCGATCATGCGGCACTCCTTGCCGCACAATATGGCGGGGCGTTCGCACGGCATGGTCTTGATGTCCATCTGATTGCGCCAGCCGATCCGGGTGCTGCGCCCCGCCTTGTCGCAGCGGGGCAGGCAGACCTGGCTGTTTCCTATCAGACGCAGCTTGGTATGCTTTTGGAACAGGGGATTCCACTGGTGCGGGTGGGCACGTTGATCGACACGCCGCTCAATACCCTGATCGCGGCAGGGGATATCCATTCTCTGGCTGACCTGAAGGGCAAGGTGATTGGTGTTTCCCTCTCGGGCGCGGATGATGCGATGCTGGCGACCATGTTGTCCACTGTCGGGGTGGGGATGGGGGACATCCATCAGGTCAATGTCAATTTCCAGCTTGAACAGGCATTGATGTCGCATGCCGTTGATGCGGTGATGGGGGCCGTGCGGACCTATGAACTCCTTGACCTGAAACAGAAAGGGATGACCGTTACTGCCTTCTTCCCTGAGGAGCATGGGGTGCCCTTGAATGATGAACTGGTGTTCCTTGCCGCGCGCGATCACATACGTGATCCATGGGTGCGCGCGTTCATGGCGGCGCTGGAGGAGGGGACGAATACGTTGCTCAACCATTCCGACGAAATCCTGTCGAAGGCGATTGCCGATCATCCAGAACTCGATACGCCATTGAACCGGGCGGCATGGCGCGAAACCCTGCCACGACTGGCAAAGCAGCCCGCGCTGCTCAATGCGCGGCGATATCGTGCGTTCATGGCGTTCCAGCATAGTCATGGTGTGATCAATCATGAGGCGGCACTGGAAACCTACGCCGTTGATCCCTTTGCATTGGTTGCGGATGTAACGTCGCGGGCACAAGAATAAAAAGAGATCTCCTGAATGGAAAAATACGCATAACATATTGGGATATAGTTATTTTTTTTGAATATTTGTGCACGCTCTTCAAAAGAGGGCGCGTGTTGAGAAAAAAGCGCTGTCCCACTCAAATGCGCGTTGTTGCCATCAATTTTCCTGCAACCTGTTAGTCAGTCGGCCATGGCGACGTGCTTTCATGGGGCATCTGCCTGAATATCCATGCAATCAGAGGAAAAACCCCCTAACATGAAGGGGATGGGGCACGATCATGTCCCGGCCTGTATTCAACATAGTCGCAAGAGAACGTATCTCATGAAAATAGCCCAGTGGATGGAACAGTCAGGTGTGGCATTCGGGACCAGCGGGGCGCGCGGTCTTGTTACCGCGATGACGGATGCCGTCTGTTTCGCCTATACCGTGGGGTACCTGAAACATCTGGCGACATTGGGTGAATTCGCGCCGGGGACACAGGTCGCGGTGGCGGGGGACCTGCGCCCCAGTACGCCGCGTATCCTGCGCGCCTGTGCTGCGGCGATTGAATGCCTGCATGGCGTACCGGTATTTTGCGGGTTCGTGCCGACCCCGGCGCTATGCCTGCATGCCTTTGCGCGGGGGATTCCCTCTCTGATGGTGACCGGCAGCCATATTCCTGCTGATCGTAACGGTATCAAGTTCAACCGGGCGCGGGGCGAATTCCTCAAGACTGACGAGGCCGCGATGCGTGAACAGGACGCCGTACTGCCCGCAGGCTGGTTCAATGCCGATGGTGAGCTTGTAAAAATGCTCGAACTGCCTGCGATCACGGATGTGGTGCCGGATTATGTCGCGCGGTATCGGGATTTTTTCGGCCCTGATGCCCTGTCGGGCCTGACGTTGGGGATTTATCAGCACTCTGCCGTGGGACGCGATGTGCTGATGCTGGTGGTAGAGGCGCTGGGCGCGAAGGCGGTCCCGTTGGGACGTTCCGATACGTTCATGCCCGTCGATACCGAAGCCGTGCGCCCCGAGGATGCTGAACTGGCGCGTGAATGGGCGTCGGACGGTACGCTGGACGCCATCCTGACAACGGATGGGGATTCCGACCGCCCACTCCTTGCTGACCGGCATGGAAACTGGCTGCGTGGCGATGTGCTGGGCATTCTGGCTGCGCGTTTTCTCAACGCAGCGGCGGTGACAACCCCCGTCAGCAGCAATACCGCGTTGGAGCAGGCCGGATTTGCCCGCGATATCCGTCGCACGCGCATCGGGTCCCCCTTTGTCGTGGCGGCCATGACCGAGGCGGCGGCAGCCGGGCTTGTCCCCTCCGTCGGGTATGAGGCAAATGGCGGGTTCCTGCTGGCAAGTGATGTGCATCATGAAAACCGCACGCTTGTGGCGTTGCCAACACGTGATTCCGTGCTGCCTATGATCTGTGCGCTGGTTGCGGCACGCCGGGTTGGCACGGATCTGGCTGGTCTGGTCGCAACGCTGCCGCCACGTTTCACGCTGAGTGATCGCCTGGTGGCCATGCCCACGGAAAAGAGCAGGGCGCGCATTGCCGCGTTGGGCGACAGCCCATCGGCAGGGGCGGCGGCATTGGGGTTTGTCGCCACATGCGGGGAGTTGTCGCATGTGGATCGAACGGACGGGCTGCGTATGACTTTTGCCAATGGGGAGATCATTCACCTCCGTCCGTCAGGCAACGCCCCGGAACTGCGTGTTTATGTAGAAGCCGACAGCCCGGAACGTGCTGGCAACCTGCTACAGACCGGGCTTGGTGCGGTCAGTGCGTGGCGCGACGAAGCCTCCTGAACGGAAGCAGGCGTCTGGGGCAATGAAACAGGAGGCTGTCTGCAAAGTCTGTCCGAAAAAAGACCGTGCAAGCATAAGAGACTGTTTGAAAACAAATCATTGATAAAACATAAGACAAGTTTTTTGGGTGCCGTCTTTTTTCAAAAAGGCGGCGTCTTCTGAAGCTTTTTAGGAAAAGCTTCACCAAAAAACTTTATAATTTCAGGATGCTGTTGAGCCTGACTTTTCAAACAGCTTCTAAGTTTAAGGTGCCTTGGCAGGCTTTTTTGCAGATAGTTTCAAGAGACGTTGCTTTTGAACAAGCAACGTCTGGGGATATCTGGTTACTTCTTATGCGTGGGATATTAAGGGAGGTTCCCGCAAAGGAACGCTCACTAATCCACCTGCGTGTATTTATGTGGCAGAAAAGTTGTCACCCGCAGGCCATGCCACGCGACGATACTGTCACCAAGGAACATCGCCAGTGCGCCGGCCGTACACATCAGGGCATTGCCGAACATCAGCACCAGCCACCATGCACTTGCGGAATCACGCACGCTGCCGACAAACAGGGCGAAGGCCGATCCGCATGCGGATGCGCCGCCGACACCGGCGAACAGGATGGATGCGTCAAGCAGTAATGTGCGGTAATGCAGGTGGCGCAACCGTCGCATCAGCATGCGGCGGCCTGCGTCATCCTGATCGGCGGCATCAAGTTTATCGCGTATGTTTTCGATATGGTCGCTGACACGGGCAAGGCGCGTGTTGAACAGGCCGAGCAGCGTGCCAATGCCCGACAGCATGAAAACCGGCGTCAATGCGGTCTGGATCAGGTGGGTGGCGCCGTCAATGGACTCATCAGGTAAAAGGCCGGGAAGAAGGGTCACGAACGGGGGGTACTCCAGTCTTGGCTTGGGGAACAATATCACGAAGGGTCGGATTGTGTGGCTATGGCGCGTATCGTCAAGGGGGAAATGTTTCGTTTTTGGTCCGATTTCTGCCAAAAAAGGCCATTTTCCCAGCCTGATAGGCCGAAACATGCGTGCTGCTGATAAAATGGGCGCTCTTCTGGTATGGAAGGGGCCTGCATATCGCCTGCCACGGGAAAGGACGCCATGTCACATAATTATGCCACGCCCATGACGCCGGAAAAACGTCTGGCGCGTGTCCTGTTGCGCATTCCTGCCGATTGGTCCATCCGGGTCGAACGGTGTGGGGCGGATGGGGATACAATGTCGTGGCGTGCGGCTGTCGCCCCGCAGCGGGGTGCGCAGGAAAGTGAATGGTGCACCGGGTATCCCACGATGGTCGATGCGCTGGAGGCGGCATGGCGACATGCGCGCCAGCAGCAATGATGGGCGGTCCAGAAATCTGCCTGACAGGAGAGAGGTTTTTGGTGAGGTTCTTTTAAAAAAGCGACATCCCAAAACTTTCTTTTTTATCAATCCGTTATTTTCAGATGCCCCATCGATTGACGACGCATGCCACGGTCATGCGATCAGGGATCGGCATATGCGCGGATATGGGGTATCTGCCGTTTCGGCGAACGCCACAATAACAGACAGTGCCATGTCACGGCACGCAGGAGGACAGAGTGCGGGTGCTGGTCACCGGAAGCGCGGGTTTTATCGGATTCCATGTGGCGCGTCGCCTGCTGACGGAAGGGCACGAAGTCATCGGTATAGATGGCATGACGCCTTATTATGATGTTGCGCTAAAGCGACGTCGGCATGCGCTCTTGCGCGCTTATCCCCGCTTTGTCGCCCATGAAATCATGCTGGAGGATCGTGCGGCACTGGCCCGTGTGGTGGAGGGCGCGCGGATCAGTGTCATCATTCACCTGGCGGCACAGGCGGGGGTGCGGTACGGCGCACATCGGCCTGATACCTATATCGACAGTAATGTCGTTGGCACATCCAACCTGATTGATCTGGCACGGGGTATGGCGCTGGATCATTTCGTGTTGGCCTCCACCTCATCCGTTTATGGGCCAGCAACGGATCTGCCCTTTATCGAGACTGAACGCTGTGATTATCCCCTCAGCCTCTATGCCGCGACCAAGAAGGCAACTGAAGGGCTGGCCCACTCCTTCTCCCATCTGTCGGGCACGCCCGTGACGGCGCTGCGTTTTTTTACCGTGTACGGGACATGGGGGCGGCCCGACATGGCGTTGTTCCTGTTTGTGGATGCAATCCTGCGGGGGCATGCGATCGACGTGTACGGCAACGGACAGATGGAGCGTGATTTTACCTATATTGATGACGTGGTGGAATCCGTCCTGCGCGTGCTGCCCTGCATACCGGTGCGTGGGGATAAAGCGACGGGATGCAGCCCTGTTGCACCGTATCGTGTGGTCAATGTGGGTAACGGGCAACCTGTGCCGCTGATGGATTTTGTCCATGCGATCGAAACGTGCCTTGGCCGTACCGCCCGGACCAACTTCATGCCAATGCAACCGGGGGATATGCAACGGACATGGGCTGACGCATCCCTGCTGGAACACCTGACGGGGTTTCGCCCAAAGACGTCTCTACGTGTGGGGGTGGCGCGCTTCGTGGCCTGGTACCGGGATTATTATGCCCGGCATGACGCATGAAGATGCACGACAGGTGCAGGAAATACAAATCACACGATTGTTTGTACACACGATTGTTTGAACAGATTTATTGAATATGTAGTTTCACTGCAACTGTCCAAGTTAAAATCAACGTTACGATCACATTTTCATGATGCTGATTTTAACGTTTCTGGTGCCATTTCTGGCCCCCTGAAGTCAGGGGGTATTTTCCAGATTTTTCCATAACGTACTGATTTAACGTCACATGACAAAACGTGAAAACAATAGTTTTTATATGGAAGTTCTTTGTCATCTGCATATATCGCACCTGTTGCTGTGCCCAGGTGCGCACAGACAGTTGATATCCCTGATTCGTGTCATCAACATCTGGTGTGGTGGTGGGAACTTTTACGATTCAGTCGGAACAGAATTCTTCGCGCAGGGTGCATGGCATGGTCATCGCGCAGGGAGGGGACGCCATTGACCCGTCGGATCATATCCAACAGAAATGCCCTGAAGCGCTCACCCCCAAGTTTCAGGCCCGGATAGTCAGGCGAATTACACGGAAGGAACGATCAGATGTCGGCGAAAAGGTTGGCCAGAATAGGAGCCGTTGTCGTTCTGACCGCCAGTGCCGGGCACCTGATGGAACCGCGTGAGGCACGGGCCGATGATTATAGCGACCTGCTCGATATCCTGCGTGCCAAAGGCAGCCTGACGTCCAGTGAATATAAGGGCCTGCTTGCCAAGCATCTGAGCCATGCGCGCGCTGAGGCGACCACCACCCGTGGCAGCCGCATGGCCGCGACGACCCGCCATGTCCCGTCCGCACGCCCGGCGGCCCCGGGAACGCCGGATAATCCCATCCATACCGTCCTTCCTGGCGAGGTTGGCATCGGTGGCGCGGACGAGACGGCGGACATGGTGACGCAGGCCCGCGCGGCGGCAGCTTCCGCCGCGCAAAGTGCAGAGGCCGCGCGCACGGCCATGCTGTCAATGCAGCCCGGTGGCCCCGCTTATGGCGAGGGATTTGTCCGCATGGAAAAATACGTGCCGGGCAAGGGCCTGACCTTTGACGCCGGGCCGGTCAAGATCAACCTGTCGGGTTTCGTCAACGGGTTCTATACCTTTAACAGCCCGGGCCGTGGTGGCATCGTCAATGGTGGGGTATCCACCGGGGCGAACGGGTTTGATTCCTCCGCCCTGCGTAACGGCCTGTTGCCTGCGGGCCTGATCCTGAAACTGTCCACGACGCAGGCTGGCATCGACATGTCCGCCGTCATGGGGATGTATCCGGGCATTGATAATAACAAGCCCGGCGCGATGAACGCCAATTCCGGCGGCAGCCCGGTCGGCCTTGGCACCGCAGGGATCGATTTTCGTCAGGTGTTCGTGACGGCAGGCACGAAATCCTTCGGCACGATCAAGATCGGGCGTGACCTTGGCATCTTCGGCGGGGATGCGATCCTTAATGATGCGACCCTGCTGAGTGTCGGTTCCACCGGCAGCAATACTGCGCCGGGCAATACGTCCCTTGGCCGTATCGGTGTCGGTTATGTGTATGCCGACTGGATCCCGCAGATTTCCTACCTGTCGCCCAAGGTGGCCGGCTTCCAGGGCAATGTCGGTGTCCTCCAACCGCTGGATGAGTATAATTTTGCGGGCGACAACCTGTCTGCCGGATCGACCCAGCACAGTTCGCCCATGGTGCAGGGCAAGGTTACTTACGATTTCAAGGTTGGTGGCCTGACAGCCCGTATCTGGGCCAGCTTCCTGGTGCAGCATCAGCAGGACCTGACCCGCAGCCAGACGACGACCGTCACCACCGCGCTGCGTGAGGTCACAACCGGCGGCATGGATGGCGGGATCTACAACATGGTCCAGACTTCCACCTCCACCGTGCCGGTTTCCGAAGGGGAAAAGCGCGGTGTGATGGCCGAAGCGGGCGAAATCGGCACCAAGCTGACCTATGGCCCGTTCCAGGGCGTGGCCTATTACTATCGTGGCAGCGGCCTTGGCACGACGGGCCTGTTCTTCGACGGTGTGGCGTCGAACGGGCACAAGCGCGCGTCCGAAGGTTACTACCTGCAGGGGATGTATAACGTCACCAAGAAGATCAAGCTGGTCGGAAGCTATGGTGTCAGTAACCTTTATGAAGCGCGGGGGGAAAACGATCCCAGCCTTGTCGCGCGCAACGAGTCCGAAGTGGGGGCCCTGTTCTACAGCCTGACCGACTGGCTTAACATCGTGGGTGAATATGCCCATACGGAGTCCAAGGCACATGGCCCGGCACGCGCCACCGACAACACGGCCTCGGGCGGTGCCATCCTGCTGTTCTGATCTCGGGTAACATTATGAATTGTAAAAGTTTTTGGTGAAGCTTTTTTAAAAAGCTTCGAAAGACGCCGCCTTTTTGAAAAAAGGCAGCACCCAAAAACGTTTATTTGTTATCAATGGGTTGTGCCAAAGCGATCTTTACGCCCTGTCGTGCAAGGCAGGGTATCCCTTCTGTTAAAGGTGCCTGAAAGCGGGTAGAAGACTGACCGCAGCACCATTTGCACAATGGGAAGGGAGAGCAGGGGATGGGCGGTCCAGAGACCATGCAGGAGGCGGACCAGCAGTCCGTAGCAGGGACGGGCGTCATTGCGTGGATCGACCGTCGCCTGCATGTGGTCCGATGGTTCCGGGCCGAATATGTGGATTATCGCATGCCGCGCAACCTGAACGGGTTGTGGAATTTCGGTGCGATCCTGTGTGTTGTTCTCGTCCTGATGCTGGCGACGGGCATCTTCCTTGCCATGAATTATACCCCTGCCGCTGCTGGGGCCTTTGCGTCGATCGAGGTGATCGAACGTCAGGTGCCCGCCGGCTGGCTGTTGCGGGCGCTGCATATGACGGGGGCCAGCCTGTTCATGGGGGCGCTGTATATACACCTGTATCGGGGATTATATTACGGGTCATACAAGGCCCCGCGCGAGATCCTGTGGCTGACGGGCCTTGTGCTGCTGGTCATGACGATGGTGACGGCCTTTGCCGGGTATGTCCTGCCATGGGGGCAGATGTCGTACTGGGGCGCGGACGTGGTGGGCAAGGCGGTCGGGGCCATTCCGGGTATTGGTCCCGGACTGGAACATGTGATGGAAGGCAGTGACGCGTTGGGGGATGTGTTTATCCACCGATTCTTTGTGCTGCATTTCGTGATGGCGTTTGCGATCGTGGCGATCGTGGGGCTGCATGTGGCGGCGTTGCATATTTCGGGTTCGAATAATCCACAGGGGGTGGAGCCATCTCAACCTTCCGATACGGTGCCCTTTCACCCATATTACAGCAGCAAGGACATGGTGGGCCTTATGCTGTTTGGCATCGTGTTTGCCGCGCTGGCTTTCCTGTGGCCGGACCTTCTGTCGGAACCGGCCAATTATCGCCCGGCCAATCCATTGCATACACCCACGGATATCGAGCCGGAGTGGTACTTCCTTCCCTTCTATGGAATCCTGCAATCCGTGCCGTCGAAGTTCGGGGGACTGCTTGCCTCTGCCGGGGCGGTGCTGGTCCTGTTCGCTGTGCCGTGGCTGGACCCTTCACCCGTGCGTTCTGCCCGGTTTCGCCCGGTGTGCCGCATCGGCCTGTTTGGGTTGGTGGTGGCGTTCGTGGTGCTGGGGCTGGTCGGACGGCATCATGCGGCAGGTGCATGGATGATCGCGGGACGATGCGCCACGTTGTATTATTTTGGCTATTTCCTTGTGCTGCTGCCATTCGCGCCACGTTTCGAGAAGACGCGGCCGCTGCCGTCCTCCCTTTCCTGAGGCGGCAGGAATTACGTTTCCTGTGATCTATTAAAGACTGTTTGAAAAGTCATCCTCGATAACATACTGAAATTATAA
>NZ_BANE01000166.1 GCF_000964405.1 Novacetimonas hansenii JCM 7643 | reverse complement strand
CTGCCGATGGACAGGCTTGTATCGGCGGGCAGATTGACGGCACGATCCACCGTAAAGCCCACATTCGCCATATAGGTCGTGGGGTCAAGGACGATGGAAGTGACCCGCCCGACCGAAACCCCGCCCAGTTCCACATCGGCACCGACCTTCAGCCCGTTGGCGGAAATAAACCGCGCCGTCAGGGGGCGACCGCCACGGTCCGGCCCCATCTGGGACGCACGGGCATAGGCACAGAACCCCGCTGCCACCAGCAATACCAGACCACTGGAGATGATCGCGCCGCTTCTTTCCCTTGCCATGACGATCCTTTGCCCATTTATGTATCGCAGCAATGGCATCGACCATCGCATCCAGACGTTGCATATAGACTAATTCGCCACGGATATCCCGACAATGACACTCCTGCAGGCAATCATCATTGCAATTATCCAGGGGGCAACCGAACTGTTCCCTGTCAGCAGCCTTGGGCACGCGGCCATCGTGCCCGCACTCCTGCACTGGTCGGTGGACCTGCATGGGGACACGTTCCTGCCTTTTCTGGTCATGCTGCATCTGGGGACCGCCACTGCCCTGCTGCTGTTTTTCTGGGGGGACTGGCGCGCCCTTCTGTCTGGCGCATCGGGACGCGATGGCGTGCAGCGACAGATCGAGAGCGTACGCATCTTCATCCTGCTTGGCGTTGCGACGGTTCCGGCGGTGATCGTGGGGGGCCTGTTCGAACACATGATCCGTCACCTGTTTGGCACTGCGCGCTATGCGGCGATTTTCCTGACGCTCAATGGTGCGATGCTTTTGCTGACGGAACGGATCAGGGGCCGGGGCACGCAAAATGTCCTGAGCCGGCCCATCGCCTCTCTGGGCATGGTGGAAGCCATCATCATCGGCCTGTGCCAGTGCCTTGCATTTTTCCCCGGGATTTCGCGTTCCGGGGCCTGCATCGTGGGGGGGCTTGTCTGTCGGCTGTCGCATGAAAATGCGGCGCGTTTTTCATTCCTGATGGCACAGCCCGTCATCCTGATGGCCACCGTCAAGGAAGCGTTCGAGATGCGGCATATCACACTTGCCCCCGGGCAGTTGCAGACGGCCGGGATCGCGGCGGTGGTGGCGGCGGTGGTGGCGCTGTTCAGCACCGTCATCCTGATGCGGTATTTCCACGATCATGAAAAATGGGCGCTGCAGCCTTTTGGATATTACTGCATTGCCATGGGGGTATTCGCCTTCATCTATCTGGGCTGACGGCGATTGGTGGCGATGCAGGCACAGGACGCCAACCCGGCCATTCATGCCGTATCGCGCATGCAAACCCAATGGTGGCGGGAGCGTTTTTTACGCAAGCAGCACCATATCCGCCACACCGCATGCGACCTGGTCTGGTTTGGCGATTCCATTACCCATAACTGGGAACGCCACGGACCACAGGCATGGCAGGATTTTGCCACGGTGTGGCGGGCCTATTATGGGGATCGCCGTGCGATCAATCTTGGCTTCCGGGGGGATGATACGCGCAACCTCCTGTGGCGTCTCATGCATGGGGAACTAGATTTCCATAACACCCCGCGCGTTTTCATCGTGATGATCGGGGTCAATAACCTCGGGCATCTCGGCCAATGCGCGGGACAGGCCGCAGGAGGCATCCGCCGCATTGTGGAACGCATACACCATGCATTCCCCGACAGCCCCCTCATCCTCCCTGGTGTTCTGCCCTCCCTGCGATCAGCATGGGTGACATCGCAGACAACGCGCCTGAACCATATGTTGCGCACCTATGCCGCACCGCGGGGGCGATGGCTGCATTACATCGACCTTGCCCCCTGCCTTCAGACCGGCGGCAAGGTTGATGCCAGCTTGTTCATGGACCCACTTCTATCGCCTCCAGGCCTGCCGTTGCATCCGTGCGCCATGGCGCAGGCGCGCATCGCACGACATCTGGAACCACTCATATGCAGGCTGCTAGATGACTATCCGCATCATCTCCTGCCGCCTTGCGCTGCCTATTGCGGCGTTCCCTGACCCTGCCCCCTTGTTCCGTTGGGCGGTGGCCCTGCCTTGCGCGGCCCTGAATACGCCCCAGGAGGCGGCCGGTCGATCGGCGGGGAGAGCATCATGGGATCGTACATCGCACTGCGTCCCGAAACCGCGGCAACATGGGACAGGCGTTCACGTGGCAGGGCCTCGGGGCATTCATCGCGCAGGAAGGCAATGATCTGTTCGCGTATTTCACAGCGCAGGTCCCAGCTTTGCATCGCAGAACGGGCACTGGCGATTACGCGGATGGTCATGACCTGTGCGCTGCAATCCGCGACCTGTACATCGAATACCTTGCCATCCCACAGGGGGGCTGCATGCACGATTTCGCGCAGACGTTCGCGAATACGGTCCATCGGGGCGTGAAAATCCACATACAGGAACACCACCCCGATCAGGGCTGCCGAATTATGGGTCCAGTTCTGGAACGTATTTTCCAGAAAATATGAAATCGGCACGATATGCCGCCGCCAATCCCATACCCGCAGAACAACATATGTGGAGGTTATTTCCTCCACCCAGGCCCAGTCACCATTAATGATGATCAGGTCCTCCATACGGATGGGCTGTGTCATCGCGATCTGCATGCCCGCGAACAGATTGGTCAGCAACGGGCGCGCGGCCAACCCCACCACGAGTGAGGCCGCACCCGCCGATGCAAACAGGCTCAGCCCATACTGGCGCACCGGTTCGAACGTCATGAGCGAGGCCCCGACCGTCAGCAACCCGATCAGCAGGTCCGCCGTCCGGCGCAGCATGCGCACCTGTGTCATATGCGTGCGCAGCAGGATATCGTCCTTGTCGTTCTTGTCACTGATCCGCGCAAGATAGGCTTCCGACAGGATACGGGTGGCGACAACTGCCGCATATCCCAGCATCAGCACAAACAGTACCAACAATGTATGCGTCGTGGCCTGGATCATTTCATATGGCAGGCCGGACGCCGGCAGCGCCGTTCCGACAAACAGCACGACCAGCATGATGCGCACCGGGCGCTGCATGGCCATGGTGAAGGTACGCACGAACGCGCCGCGCTTCTGTCCCGGGATACGAAGGATAAGCTTTGTGAAGAAACGGCTGAAAAGTTCTGCCATCAGTCCGGCAGCGCAGAGCATGAGAATGGAGGAAACAGGCCCAGGCAACCACCCGAAAAGATTTTTAAGGTCAGTAAGAACGGTAATGAATTCGTTTTTCACGAATGAATCTCAGCTTTTCTCTTATATAGTCTGGGGTATGGTACGCATATTGCGCACATGGCGACAACGCGACCTTGCGGCCTGAATTCTTTTTATAAGGGAATCATGGCGATAACGGGTTGACTTCTCCCTTGGGCGGGGATATTTCGCACTCATCCTAACGCGATGGCGGCGTAGCTCAGCGGTAGAGCAGGGGAATCATAATCCCTTGGTCGGCGGTTCAAATCCGTCCGCCGCTACCATCCGCGTTAGGATTGATTTCCAAAGACTTAGCGACATGATCTGGCCTCCTCTGGCAGTGGTATGCTAGTCACGATTTCTCCCCCTTTCCAAAACGCTAGTCACTCCCCTCGCCTGCCGCCTTTCATCAAGCGCGCGACTGGACAGCTTTGCAATGGCGTTGACCGCCCTCGTTTTCTGTTCTGCGTGCCGCACATAGACGCTGACGGATGCGGCAGATGTGTGTCCTGTGATCGACATGACCTCCCGTTCCGTGCATCCCGTTTCAGCCAGCCACGATGCTGCCGTCGCACGCAATCCATGCCAGACGACGCCACGCAGGCTCGCTGATCTGCCCGCTGATCTGATTGCCTTAACTAACAGCGGTTTGAAACGAGTTGAGTTCCCACGACGTCCTAACGGTAGACGTTAAAATCGTTTTATCTGTCCGCATGCCCCTTTCCATGGCATACCCCATAAGGATCGACAACACCGTCACGGTCTGCCGTCCGCTTTGACAAGGCCGATGAACTGGTCCTTTCCGGTGCGATGGATCGCGACGTCGTAGATTTCTTTGCCGAATGACACGTCCCGGAAAATATAAGGTGCACTGCGTCAATGTTCTATCATTGCGCTTTCCTTAGCCATGGACGAGCCTGAAATTCCGCTGGACAACGAAGAACGTGATTTCGGCCCCCGCGTGACGCGCAGCGCCTATCGCATCGAGCCTGCGGTGCGCCAGCAGGAGCCGAAAGGATTCAAGGCCGCCCACTTCATTCCTGGTCAGCGTAAGGCCAAGACCTGCGGCATGCGCGAGTCCTCGGTATGGATGGAAAAGCGTTTCCGTAACACGGAAATCGCTACGGCGTGTCGTCAGTTATCCGCTCCCACTGGTCGTCACGTAAGCCATAGCGCCGCATCTATTGTTCTCCCCCAAATCCGAAAAAAACAGTCATGACAGAGCAACAGAAAGTACACCCCTCAGCTCAGAGCCTGTTTGAAAAGTCAGGCTCGATAATATCATGAAATCATAAAAGTTTTTGGTGAAGCTTTTTCCAAAAAGCTTC
>NZ_BANE01000167.1 GCF_000964405.1 Novacetimonas hansenii JCM 7643 | reverse complement strand
GGAAGTTCGATCACCGCCACCGCCGTTTCCGCGCTGGAGGCGGACTTTGCATCATTCGAAACCTGCTGGACCGGCGTCAAGGCCGGTCAGCAGCCCCCGGCCTGCGCCGGCATCGCCTCCACGGCCACCACAACCACGGCCACCACAACCACGGCTACCACAACCGCCACCACCACAGCAGGGAACTGACACATCATGGACGTCACGGAAATCGGCGCGATCGC
>NZ_BANE01000168.1 GCF_000964405.1 Novacetimonas hansenii JCM 7643 | reverse complement strand
CTTTTTTTCAAAAAGGCGGCGTCTTCTGAAGCTTTTTAGAAAAATCTTCACAAAAAACCTTTATAATTTCAGAGTTTTATCGATCCTGACTTTTCAAACAGTCTCTATGATGGCTGTCTTATGCCTGCACGGATGTCCATGCAACATGCGATGCGATGGTGCGTTGTCTGCACGCTTTCAAACGATCATGCCATATTCGTAAAACATGCGAATGACGCCCTGATATGCGGGGTCCAGATCGTTTCCACATTGACAGATCGGGGAGAAAGGTCATGGGATTTTCAGACATTACGCAGACCGCTGAAGAAAAGCGGAAAAAAGATGATGTCGCGATAAAACCGTCGGTACGGTCGCCCTTTTCCGGGGACATCCCTCCCCTGTTGCGACAAATTTCCGGGAAAAAGGATCAGCGGCAGAGGCAGACCCTTTTTCGGAAATAGATATTTAAAAGAAATAGAGTTTTGACCTTCTTCCCCCCCAGGGACCGGAGCAGAGCATGGACGCGCATCCTGTATTGACGTCTGCCCCGTCCCTGACGGCGGGGGGCGGATGGTCTGGTTTCATGCGTCGCCTCTTTCGCAGGAAGCCGTGGCCAATATGGCAGACCGATGATTTTCCTGTCAGAAGCGAGATTTTTGGCGCGGAGCGGCTGGAGGATCATGCCCGCAGCCTTGCTGCGGCGCAGGAGATTACCTTAGCGCACGCGCGACAATGGGGCACACAACCCCTGTCGCGACGCCTTGCGCAGAACAGTGCTTTTTTATGCAATGCCGAACGCGAGATCACAAAGGCGATCACACAAGACAGGCAATTGACGCCAGCAGCGCAATGGTTGGCGGATAATTATGCCCTGGTCGATATGCAGATCCGTGAAACAGCACTGGATCTTCCGTCGGGATATTATGCGCGGCTGCCCAAGCTTGCGAATAGTCCGTTTGCCGGCCTGCCACGGATATTCGCCGTGGCGTGGGCGTATGTCGCCCATACCGACAGCAATCTGCAACCCGATATCCTGCGTGGCTACCTTCTTGCCTATCAGGAAGTGGAGGCGTTGACGATCGGGGAATTATGGGCCGTTCCGATTACATTACGGATTGTGCTGATTGAAAACCTGCGTCGCGTTGTCGGTGCGATTATGCACAACAACACCCATCGCCGTGCGGCCGACCTGCTGTGTGAACAGTTGGCTGCTGCACGGAAAAATGGTCATCCGGTGCCGTCTGTCCTTCTTGCCGCCGTGGCGCCTGACCTGCTTACTCCCGCCTTTGCCGCCCAGATGGCGCATTGCCTGCGTGGACTGGACCCTGAAAAGGACCCGGCCCTTGTCTGGCTGGCGCAACGCCTGTCCGACAGGGACAGCACGATTGAGGCCGCTGTCCGCGACGACCTGCATGAACAGGGCGCCTTCAATGCCACGATCCGCAACATTATCACCAGCCTTCGCCTGATTGCCGGGATTGACTGGACCGAGGCGTTTGAGCGTATCTGTCTGGTGGATCGGGTATTTGCGGAATATGACAGTTTCACGCAGGCTGATTTCGCCAGTCGCGACCTGTATCGCAAGGCGATAGAAGAGATCGCCCGTGGGTGCGATCATACCGAAACAGACATCGCGCAGACTGCCGTGACAATGGCAAGAGCTGCGCAGCAGGCACATCCTGATGATCCACGGCGGGGCGACCCGGGATATTACCTGCTGATGGATGGTCGCCGGGGGCTGGAACAGGCGCTGGGATTCAGGCCCACGCCCCTGATGTGGGTGGTGCGGGGGGGATGTCGCTGGGGGATCGCGGGATATAGCATCGCGGTCACACTCCTCACGCTTGTCTTTCTTGTGATTCCGTTCTGGCTTCTCTCGTCGGCGGGGACTACGACACCTCTGGCCATGGTGGTGGCGCTCCTTGCGTTCGTGCCCACGACCGATGCCGCCGTGGCGTGCATCAACCGGCTTGCGTTACAGGCCATTCGTGTCACTGCGCTGCCGGGACTGGAACTGCGCGATGGCATTGCCCAGCATCTGCGTACGATTGTTGTGATGCCGGTCATGCTGGTAACGCAGGAAACAGTTGCGGAGCTTGTCGCACGGCTGGAGGTACACTACCTCGCCACACGTGATGATGCGGTGCATTTTGCATTGCTCAGCGACTGGCACGATCATGACAGTGCGCATGCACCCGATGATGAGGCATTGCTGGCGCTGGCTTGTGACGGGATCGCGCGCCTCAATCACCGCCATGGCCCTGCAATCGGCGGGCCACGTTTCATGCTGCTGCATCGCAGGCGTGTGTGGTGCGAAAGCGAACGGATCTGGATGGGATGGGAGCGCAAGCGTGGCAAGCTGCATGAACTCAATCAGTTGTTACGTGGTGCGCGTAATACGACCTTCCTGCCGGACCCTGCGCGTGTGCTGCCTGATGGTGTCCGCTATGTCGTGACCCTTGATGCCGATACGCGCCTGCCGCTGGAGACGGTACGTCGGCTCGTGGGGAAAATGGCGCATCCATTGAACCTGCCGCGGTTTGATCCCGTATCCGCCCGTGTGGTTGAAGGATACGCGATCCTGCAGCCACGGGTTACGCCCGCCCTGCCTGTCGGCCACAAAAGCACCGTGTTCCAGAGGGCTTTTTCCAGCGCCAGCGGCATTGACGCCTATTCCGCCGCCGTGTCCGACCTGTACCAGGACATGTTTGGCGAAGGATCGTATGCAGGAAAAGGTATTTACGATATCGACGCGTTCGAGGCCGCGCTTGCGCATCGCATACCGGAATCGACCCTGTTGAGCCATGACCTGTTCGAGGGGATTTTCGCGCGTGCGGGCTTTGCCTCCGATATCGAAGTGGTGGAGGACTCCCCCACCGATTACCTCGTGGCGGCACGGCGGCTGCATCGCTGGACGCGTGGGGACTGGCAGCTCCTTCCGTGGATCTTTCCGGTATTTGGGCGCAGGGCGGACCCACGGCGTCGGCTGTCGGGAATTTCGCGATGGAAAATGACGGATAACCTGCGACGCACACTTAGCGCACCTTTCGTGCTGTTGGCACTGTTCACAAGCTGGTTCCTGCCCCTGCATGACGCCATGGTCTGGGGTCTGTTCATCATGACGATGATGGCATTGCCGGTGTTCCTGCCTGTCCTTGCGGATTTTGTTCCCCGTCGCGAATGGATCACGTTACGCAGTTACGGCAGCGTTCTGATGGCCGATGCGGCGGATGCATGTGTGCTCGCCGCGCTCAATATCACTTTTGCTGCACATCTGGCGGTCCTGATGGGGGATGCGATCGTGCGGACCCTGATCCGGGTGTTCATAACCCGCCGCAATCTGCTGCAATGGGTGCCAGCGGCACAGACAATCCCGACCGTGCATCCGGGGATGGTGGAATATTACCGCCGGATGCTTGCAGTCCCGCTGTTGTCCCTGGTGATGGGGGACATGATCGCACGTTTTGCGGTACGAAGCCTGTTCGTGGCCGTGCCACTGATCATGGTGTGGGGCATGTCACCTATCGTTGCGATGTGGGTCAGCAGGTTTCCGGTCACGGCGGCGCGGTCACGGCCATCGCGCACGGATATTCGCGCATTGCGGATGACCGCGCGACGGACATGGCGCTTTTTTGAAACATTTGTGACGCCTGCGGACCATATGCTGCCGCCCGACAATTTTCAGGAAGATCCCGATGCCGTACTGGCGCGCCGTACGTCGCCCACCAATATCGGGCTGTATCTGCTGTGCTGCATCAGCGCACGTGATTTCGGCTGGTCCGGGCTGACCGATACGATCGACCGGCTGGAGGCTACGTTCGCTACGCTTGATGGCATGGGACGTTATCGCGGGCATTTCTATAACTGGTACGATACATCCGACCTGACGGTGCTGGAACCCGCCTATATTTCCACCGTGGACAGTGGCAACATGGCGGGCCATCTCGTGACACTGGCCAGTGCCTGCCGCCAGTGGCGCCATGGCGATGACAGGCTTTGCGCATCATGGCGCGAAGGGGTCGCCGATGCGCTTAATATCGCCATTACCGACCTTACGTTCCACAATGGTGCGCGCCTGTCCCTGTCCATCGGGCAACGGCGTCTGGTGCGGGCACTTGCAGCCCTGAAAAGCGCGGTCCTGTCTGCCCCTGAACTGCCATCGTACACGCAGCTTTCCATATTGCAGGCACGTGCGTGTCGTGTGAGCCAGCAGGTGGATGCCATAGCGAACATGTCTGTGGACACAATGCCCACGGGACGTGCGGACCCGGGATTCTGGGCCAATGCGGCGTTGCGCGGGCTGGAGAGCCACATGCGGGATCTGGCGTCCGCCCCCCCCGTATCGTCCCTGCGGGCGCGCCTGGAGGCGCTTGAACGCAAGGCACGTGGCATGGCGCAGGACATGCAGTTCGGTTTTCTGTGCAATGAATCACGTAAGCTGCTTTCGATCGGCTTTGTGGTGGCCGAAGACATACAGGACAGCAACTGTTACGACCTGCTGGCATCCGAAGCGCGACTGGCGGTTTTTTTCGCCATCGCCAAGGGGGACATACCTGCACGCAACTGGTTCCGCCTGGGACGTGCCATTACCCCCGTGGGCAATGGCGCGGCGTTGGTATCATGGTCGGGGTCGATGTTCGAATATCTGATGCCATCGCTGGTCATGCGCGCGCCGATCGGAAGTCTGCTGGAACAGACCAATACACTGATCGTGCAGTGCCAGATCGCCTATGGGCAGGGGCATGATGTGCCATGGGGGATCTCGGAATCCGCATATAATGTGCGTGATCTTGAATATACCTATCAATATTCGAATTTTGGCGTCCCGGGTCTGGGCCTGAAACGTGGCCTTGGGGCCGATATCGTCATTGCACCTTATGCCACGATGCTTGCGGCGATGGTGGATCCGCAAAAGGCGGTTGCCAACCTGTTGGCCCTTGAGCATGTGGGCGCGCAGGGCCGTTACGGGTTTTACGAATCCCTTGATTACACCCCGCAGCGCGTGCCCGATCATGAACGTGTCGCCGTCGTGCGTGCCTATATGGCCCATCATCAGGGCATGTCGATCCTGGCGGTGGCCGATGCGGTCATGAACGGCATCATGCGTTCGCGTTTCCATGATGATCCAGCCATCGCATCGGCCGAACTGCTGTTGCAGGAACGCGCGCCGCGCACCGGGGCGGTGGCCCGCGCCCTGGTGGCAGAGGATGCGGCCCCTGTGCCGGTGCGGGCGGTGACGGCGGCGGCCGGACGATATTATGGGACACCCGATACACCGCAACCCGTAACGCACCTGCTGTCAAACGGGCGGTATTCGGTCATGCTGACGACTGCCGGATCAGGATATAGCCGGTGGCAGGGGCAGGCCATTACCCGCTGGCGTGAAGATCCGACATGCGATGATACGGGATCGTATATCTATCTGCGGAATGTCCGGACCGGACAGGTATGGTCCGCAGGGGTGCAGCCCTGTGGCGTGCGGGGGGACGATCATGCCGTTGTGTTTCATGAGGACAGGGCGGAATTCGCCCGCCGCGACGGTGCTGTCACGACCATGATGGAGGTCATGGTCTCGGCCGAGGACGATGCCGAATGCAGGCAGGTTTCCGTCTTTAATGGTGGTGGTGATGTGTTGGAAATTGACGTCACGTCCTATGCGGAACTTGCGCTTATTACCCAGGCGGCGGACCTTGCGCACCCTGCATTCACCAAGTTGTTCGTACAGACAGAATACCTGCCGGATTCCCGTGCCATAATTGCCACGCGCCGTCGCCGTACGGCTGATGAAGCCGAAATCTGGGCTGCGCATCTGGCGGTCTGCGCAACGCCGGTGCAGGTGGAAACGGACCGGGCGTACTTTGTCGGGCGCGGACATGATACGCGCCATCCGCGTGCGCTCCGGCCTGACGGGGTTATGTCAGGGCGGACGGGAACAGTGCTGGATGCTGTCTTTTCGATCCGTAGCACGATGCTGATAAGGCCCGGTGCGATGGCCCGGATCACTTTCTGGACGTTGGTTGCCCCGTCGCGTGAGGCGTTGCTTGACCTGATCGACACACACCGTGACCATGCCGCCTTTGAACGGGTACGTACGCTGGCCTGGACACAGGCGCAGGTACAGTTGCGTCATCTGGACATCACCCCGGCGGATGCTGACCTGTTCCAGCGTCTTGCAGGGCACATCATATTTGCAGGCCCGGCCCTGCGGGCCGAGGCGGTGTGCATCAGTAAGGGGGTCGGCGCGCAGCCCCTGTTGTGGGAACAGGGGATTTCAGGGGACCTGCCGATCGTACTCCTGCGGATACGTGACAATGCCAATACCGATGTAGTACGTCACCTGCTGCAGGCGCAGGAATATTTCCAGCTTAAGCAGCTGGCGGTGGATATCGTCATCCTGAATGAACACCCGTCGTCTTACCTGCAGGATCTTCAGATTTCGCTGGATGACCTGGTGCGTGCGACCGGACGTTTGGTCGCAGGTGCGGGGTCGGTGCGTACGCTCCGCGCGGACCTGATCCTGCCTGCCATGCGCGACCTGCTGCTGTCGGTGGCGCGTGTTGTGCTGTCAGCGGCCCGTCCCATTGCAGAGCAACTGGAACAGGCGGAAGCCTTGACCTCCTCCCTCCCCGTCATGACAAGGGGTATGCCGGGGGCCGACGTTCCCGCCCTTGGGGTGCCTGTCCTGCCTGAACTGGAGTTCTTCAATGGCTTCGGGGGTTTTGCTGATGATGGCCGGGAATATGTCGTAATTCTTGCACCGGGTCGTACGACGCCTGCGCCGTGGGTGAATGTCATCGCCAATGACGATTTTGGTTTTCAGGTTTCTGCCGAAGGGGCGGGATATACATGGGCGCTGAACAGCCGCGAGCACCAGTTGACGCCATGGTCGAATGACCCGGTGAGTGACCGTGCCGGCGAAGCCTTTTATTTTGAGGATCAGGACACACGTGACCTATGGTGCCCATTGGCTGCGACCCGCCGGGAAGCGGGGGCGACCTATGTGACCTGCCATGGGCGCGGTTATACCCGCCATGAACGCGTGGCCCATGACATTGCCAGCACGGTGCTGCAGTACGTACCTGACACCGACCCGGTCAAGATTTCGCGCATCCAGTTGCATAACCTGTCCCAACGCCCGCGTACGCTGTCTGTCACCGCGTATGTCGAATGGGTGCTGGGGGCCGCACGTGCGATGGCCGCCCCGTTCGTCATTACCGGGCTTGATGCGCAAAGTGGGGCGCTGTTTGCGCGTAATCCGTGGAACGTAACATATGGCCGTCGTGTCGCCTTCCTTGATATCGGCGGATATAGCACCGCAGCCTGCGGGGATCGGGCGGCCTTTATGGGACGTCATGGCACGCTTGACGCGCCGATGGCCTTCATGCGGCCTGGTGGCGTGGCCGGAGCCCTGGGCGCGGGGCTGGACCCGTGTGGGGTATTGCAGACGATCGTGACCCTGCCCCCCGATGGACGGGTGGAGGTTGTCTGCCTGTTGGGGGAAGGAGAGGATGAAGACGCCGCGCGTGCCCTTGTGGCAAAATACCGTGCGACCAGCCTTGATGCCGTCCTCAATGACGTCAGGGCCCGGTGGGAGGGGCTGGCCTGTTCGATGCAGGTTCGCACGCCTGATCGCGCGATGGATATCATGCTCAACGGCTGGCTTCTTTACCAGACCCTCAGCAGCCGTATCCAGGCGCGGGCAGGTTTTTACCAGGCCAGCGGAGCCTTCGGGTTTCGCGATCAGTTGCAGGACGGCATGGCTGTGGTGTCTGCCTGTCCCGCGCGGGTGCGGGCGCATCTGCTGCATGCTGCATCGCGCCAGTTTGTCGAAGGGGATGTGCAGCACTGGTGGCTGCCCCAGACAGGGGCGGGCGTGCGTACTCATATCTCGGACGACTGTGCGTGGCTGGCCCATAGCGTTGCCCATTACGTCCGGGTCAGTGGTGATCGCGGTATCCTTGATGAGCCGGTCTCGTTTCTGGAGGCGCCGCCGCTATCCCTGACCGAGCATGATCGTTTCATGGTACCTGCCATTTCGGCTGTTACCAGCTCCCTTTTTGAACATTGTGCACGTGCGCTGGATCACAGCATGCGGGTGGGCGTACATGGCCTTCCCCTGATGGGAACGGGCGACTGGAACGACGGGATGAACCGTGTGGGGGAACAGGGCCGTGGAGAGAGCGTATGGCTGGGATGGTTCCTGCATGCGGCCCTGATGGATTTTATCACGTTTGCGCGCGAACGTGGGGCGGATGCCCGTGCCGATACATGGCAGGCCCATGCGGATGCGTTGGCGGGTGCTTTGGAACAGGCATGGGATGGGGATTGGTACCTGCGGGCCTATTTCGACGATGGTACACCATTGGGCTCGCACCTTAATACAGAATGCCAGATCGATGCGATTTCGCAATCATGGGCGGTCCTGTCGGGGGTGGCAATGCCCGAACGTGCCGCGCACGCCATGCGGTCCGTCATGCAGCGTCTGGCGGGGCAACCGCATGGGCTGGTCCTGGTGCTTGCACCGCCATTCGGCGGAAATGGCCCAGACCCCGGCTATATCCGTGGGTATCCGCCGGGCATTCGTGAAAATGGCGGCCAATATACGCATGCGGCGCTGTGGACTGTCATGGCGGTGGCTGGGTTGCATGATGGGGATCGTGCCCATGCCCTGTTTCACGACCTGCTTCCCATTACGCACGCCCTGACGATGCGTGCGGCACAACTCTATCGGCTGGAACCGTATGTGGTGGCGGCGGATATCTATTCCCGTCCCCCGCACGAAGGGCGTGGCGGATGGTCATGGTATACAGGGTCCGCCGGATGGATGCAGCGGGTGGGATGTGAAACCATTCTTGGCATCCGCATAGAGGGTGACGAACTGATACTTGATCCCTGCATTCCCGCTGGCTGGCCTGGTTTTGAGGCAAAGCTTGCATGGCGAACGGCGTTGTATGTCATCACCATTGAAAACCCGAACCATGTCTGCCGCGGGGTGACGCGACTGTTGATGGATGGGCAGGTTGTGGTGATGGGGCATCGGGTCAGGATGTCAGATGATGGGAAGCAACATACGATATCGGCTATACTTGGATAGTCATGGTGATCATGAAAATAATTATTGGATATACCTGATGTATGTCGCGAGTATATGATTTTATAAGAACCTAAAACACATATATAAATATAATAAAATAAATGAATATGTTGGGTTATCACGATGTATTTACGATTAAAACTGTTAATATGACCTATGTATTCAAATGTAATGACAAAAAATAATATGGGAATATGATGTGTTTCTGCTTTCATGGCATGATGAATACATGGACAGGATAATGTCGGAACATCAGGACAGTACGGAACACAAGGATGGGCCGCGGCATTTTCATATGCCGCATATGCACCTGCCGCACTTTCATCTTCCTCATGTGCAACTGCCGCATATCCACTGGCCGCATTTCCACATTCACTTTCACGACCGGCCCCTGTCGGGGGCACCCCACCCCGACAGGCCATTTCATTGGCGACTTTATTGGTGCGAGGCCCTTGCCACGGCCGTGCTGATGATCGTCGGGCTGGTCTGTGTCATCCTGCTGAGTGCGCCAGGCACGTTCCTTGCCCGCCTGCTGGCACCGTATCCAAATATCCAGACCGCTCTGTGTGGCCTGTGTTTTGGTATGGCGGGAACAGCAGCGGCGATGACACCGTTTGGCAAGATCAGTGGCGCGCACCTCAATCCCTCCGTCACCCTGGCGTTCATGCTCTCGCGCAGGATCGTCTGGATTGATGCCGTTGGCTATGCCATTGCGCAGATCGTGGGCGCGTTGGCAGGAACGGCGGTGGTTTATGCCCTGGGGCTGGTTTTTGCCCCGTGGCACCTGTTGTCGCGCGAGGTGCATTACGGTGCGACCATCCCCTATACGAGCATTTCAGTCTGGTACGCCCTGGGGTCTGAGGCACTTGTGACCGGGTTATTGATCATCACGCTTTACTGGCTTGCGGCGCATCCGCGTTACAAGGCTGTGACCCCATGGATCGGCGGGATATTCTTCCTTGTCATGAATCCCCTGACCGCATGGCTGTCGGGCAACAGCGTCAATTTTGCACGCAGCCTTGGACCGGCACTGTTCGATGGGACATGGACCAGCCTGTGGATTTATCTGATCGGTCCTTTTGCAGGATCGTCACTTGCGGTTCTTGCTATCCAGTGTGACCTGTTTGGCAAGATTCATCTTCTGGAGGCACGGTTGGTCAATTTCGGTCATCATGGCCGCGTCCCCCATCTGGATGATCCCCACTTTAAACATGCTGCCCCTGAACATTACGATGCCTATCGCGCACATCTGGAGGAACTGGCAAAAGCCAGGGTCACGCCAACTGCGGATTGAAAGAGAGACAGCAAAGAATGCTGTCAGATTGGGGAACAGCCACGGGTGGTGATTTTTCATCACCACCCGTGGGATAAAAGACAACTTCCTGCCCTGCCCCAACCTTCCTATCCCTTTTCCTTCACTCCCCTGCGATGACAGGCATGAAAGGAAAACGGCAATGACGATCACCAATCAGGAACTGCGTGCCCGGCGTGAACGCGCCGTTGCACGTGGTGTTGCGACTTCGACCCCCATTTTCGCCGACCGTGCCCTGAATGCTGAAGTGTGGGATATTGAAAATCGTCGCTATATAGATTTTGCGGGTGGCATCGCAGTCCTGAATGTTGGGCATCGCCATCCCCGGGTCATGGCGGCGGTACAGGCGCAACTGGAACGTTTTACACATACCGCCTTTCAGGTCTCGGCCTATGAATCCTATATCACTCTGGCGGAACGGCTGAATCTTCTCGCCCCATTTTCCGGCCCGGCAAAAACCATCTTTTTCACCACTGGCGGGGAAGCCACCGAAAATGCCGTGAAAATCGCCCGTGCCGCAACAGGGCGTACAGGGGTGATTGCGTTTTGTGGGGGGTTCCATGGCCGCACGCTGCTGGCCTCGGCCATGACAGGAAAGGTCCGGCCCTATAAGAAACCGTTCGGGACGCTGCCGGGTGAAGTCTATCATATCCCCTTCCCCGATGGGGATATTACGGTGGATGACAGCCTGAAGATGCTTGGCTTTGTGTTCGCCGCGGATATTGATCCGTCCCACGTTGCCGCGATTATCATTGAACCCGTGCAGGGAGAAGGCGGCTTTCGTGTGGCGCCGCCTGAATTGCTGCATCGCCTGCGCCAGATCTGCGATGCACATGGGATCAAGCTGATTGCGGATGAGGTGCAAAGTGGCTTTGGCCGTACTGGCCGGATGTTCGCCATCACCCATTCCGGGGTTGAACCGGATCTTGTGGCGGTTGCAAAATCCATGGGGGGTGGCCTGCCCCTGTCGGGTGTCATCGGGCGCGCGGACCTGATGGATGCGGTTGGACCGGGTGGCCTGGGCGGAACCTATGCCGGTGCACCACTGGCCTGTGCCGCGGCACTTGCCGTGCTGGATATCATGGAGGAAGAAGACCTGCCCGCGCGCGCCAATGTCATTGGCGAAAGGATGCGCGCGCGTATCATGCAATTGCATGAGGATACGACGCTCCTGCCGATCAGCGCCCCACGGGGATTGGGGGCAATGATTGCATTCGACATATTGCACGCCCATGGTGACGTAAGATTGCGTGACAACGCTGCTGCCGCGATCTGTGCAAAGGCATGTGACAAAGGTCTGATCCTGCTGTCATGCGGGGTGCAGGGTGCGACCATCCGCATTCTTGTCCCGCTTACGGCATCAGATGAAATCATTGACGAAGGCATGGATATCATAGAGCAGGTGCTTGCCGGAGGCTGCTGAAACCTGCCCGGCAGGCCGGCCTGGCAACATGCCGGTGCAAGAGTGATCTTTCAGACGCCATCTTTTTCAAAGATGGCGCCCTGTGTGCGGTTGCTTACCCGATTGCCATCAGGCTTGCATTACCACCCGCTGCTGTCGTGTTGGTGCTGCGGCACTGTTCCTCCAACAGGAATTCCCGTCTCAGGTCGCCATCTTGCAGCAGGAAGGCGGACGTAATCGCCCCTGTCCCATTGGCAAGTGTGTGCGTGATCGTTCGGAAACTGTCATTGTCGCGGGTGCCAATTACGACCGCATATGTGTGCTGCCCCACGTCATGAACAGCGTGTACATGTTGTGCGATATGCGTGGGCAGTCCCGACAGCCATGTCGTCTCCCCTTCTGCTCCGGTTACGAACACCGTATTACCACATGACAGTGCCATGGATATGACTGTCAGCAGTTCCCCGCGCGTGCCGCCGCCGATGCACAGGACGTTGCCACGCGGCATGAGGTGATAGAGATTTTCCTCTCCCACCGGACCAGGCAACATCATCTGTGCGCCGACAAGCGGGGCTTTCATCATATCAGCCACATATCGTGCTACCTGGCGTTGCCCGGTTCCCACCAGCCAGTCATGCCATGTCTGCATCATTGCCGGCACCTGTCCGGCGGTCATGCCGCGCGGCAGGGCGATCATCGCGGGGCATTGTGCGACAAGGCGCCGCAGGATCAGCGGCCCCCCCGCCTTTGGTCCCGTTCCTGACAGGCCACGCCCACCAAAGGGCTGTACCCCGACAACCGCGCCAATCGTGTTGCGGTTGATATACAGATTCCCCACGTTCAGGCGTTGCGTCACATGTTCGACCGTGGTTTCGATACGGGTATGCAGCCCCCCCGTCAGGCCATAGCCCAATGCATTGATGGCATCGATGACGGTATCGAGTGTCTGCCGACGGTAACGCAAGACATGTAACACGGGCCCAAAGATTTCTGGCCCAAGGTCAGAGATGGAATCAATCTCGATCAGGGTTGGGGAGACGAAGCTGCCATGGTCGCATTGTGGCGGGGCCTGCACGCGGAACACGGGCGCGCCCTTTGCACGCAGGGCCTCGATATGCGCCTCTATCCCTTTTGCCGCATCGGGCGTGATGACCGGCCCGATGTCGGTGGACAGCATGGCGGTATTGCCAAGTTGCAGTTCGCGCATCGCCCCACGCAGCATCGCCAGCACATGATCGGCGCAGTCTTCCTGCACACACAGGATGCGCAATGCCGAACATCTCTGTCCCGCGCTGTCGAAGGCTGAGGCAACAACATCGGTGACGACCTGTTCCGCAAGGGCGGAGGAATCCACGATCATCGCGTTCTGCCCCCCCGTTTCAGCGATCAGCGGTACGGGCTGTCCCATGCGGCCACGACGGGGTGCAAGCCGCCGGTTGATCGACTGCGCCACCATGGTTGATCCGGTAAACATCACGCCTGCCACCTGTGGCGCTGCAACAAGGGCCGCACCCACATCCCCTGCCCCAGGCAGCAGTTGCAGGACGTCTGTGGGAATGCCCGCCTGATGCAGGATACTGACGGCCTGTGCCGCAATCAGGGGTGTTTCTTCCGCCGGTTTGGCGACGACGCTATTTCCCGCAGCCAGTGCTGCTGCAACCTGTCCCGTAAAGATTGCCAGCGGGAAATTCCATGGGCTGATACATATAACAGGGCCAAGGGGGATATGGGTGGCATTATCGAATTCAGCACGGACCTGAGCCGCATAATAACGCAGAAAATCAACGGCTTCGCGAATTTCGGCAATGGCGTTTGGAAAGGATTTCCCCGCTTCACGCACAATCAGGCCAAGCAGCGCATCGCGGCGTGATTCCATGATGTCCGCCGCGCGTGTCAGTATTTCGGCACGTTCTGTGGGCGGCACCCCGGCCCAGACCTTGCTACCTGCAACGGCACTGTCCATGACGGCGGGGATGATGGCGATATCGGCGGGGGCCCATGTCCCCACGATGTCACGCCGGTCCGACGGGTTTTCAACATCCAGCATACGTCCGGTCGGGATGGATGTGGCAACCATCGGTGCACATGTCCATGAAGGCATCTCCGCCACCAGCCCCGCACCCAGTGCTGCAAGGGTATTTTCATCATTCAGGTCCAGCCCCGCGGAATTGCGGCGTTCCGGTGCGAACAGGTCGGGCGGGGCGGTGATCGCCGGATTGGGGGCGCCGAACGGCACGATGCCGTGTGCAATGGCCATAGGGTCCGCCACCAGGGTGGAAACCGGCACGCGTTCATCCCCGATCTGGTTCACAAAGGAGGAATTCGCCCCGTTTTCCAAAAGGCGTCGCACCAGATAGGCCAGTAATGTTTCATGTGTCCCGACAGGGGCATAGATGCGCGCGGGCCGGTCCAGCTTTCCGGGGCCAACGACTTCCTTGTACAAGGGTTCCCCCATGCCATGCAGGCACTGGAATTCATAGGAACCGACATGGAATTCCGGCCCCGCGAGCGTATGTATGGTCGCAAGCGTGCGGGCGTTGTGGGTCGCGAACTGGGGGAATATGACGTCGCGTGCATCAAGCAGCTTGCGCGCGCAGGCGATGTAGCTGATGTCGGTATGGACCTTGCGCGTATAAACGGGGAAATCCTGTACCCCCTCGATCTGCGCCTTCTTGATTTCACTGTCCCAGTAGGCGCCTTTTACCAGGCGCACCATCATGCGATGGCCGGTACGTCGTGCGAGGTCGATTATGAAATCCAGCACGAAGGGCGCACGACGGCCATAGGCCTGAACGACGAAGCCGATGCCGTTCCATCCCTGCAGGGCCGGTTCATGGCACAGCCCTTCCAGCAGGTCGAGCGAGAGTTCAAGCCGTTCACTCTCTTCCGCATCAATGTTCAGGCCGATGTCATACTGCCGCGCCAGAACGGTCAGTTCGATCACCACCGGCAGAAGTTCAGCCATCACGCGTGCGCGCTGCGCCCTGCTGTAACGCGGATGAAGCGCAGACAGCTTGATCGAGATGCCGGGGCGTTCATATACATCCGCACCCTGTGCCTGCCTGCCGATTGCATGGATGGCCGTGATATAGTCCTGCCGGTACCGTTCGGCATCGTGTGCCGTCAACGCCGCCTCCCCCAGCATGTCGTAGGAATAGCGAAAGCCCATTGCCTCCAGATTTTCGCTGTTCTTCAGCGCGGATTCGATGGTTTCCCCCACGACGAACTGTTCGCCCATCATGCGCATGGCCAGATCGACGGCCTTGCGGATCACGGGTTCGGCGCATCGGCCCACAAGTCCCTTCAGCGCCCGTGCAAGACCGGCTTCCTTGTGTGTTTCCGTCCCCGTCAGGCGTCCCGTCACCAGCAGTCCCCATGCGGCGGCATTGGTAAATAACGGACGGTCGCGCGAAATATGCGCCATCCAGTCGCCTGAGCCGATCTTGTCACGGATCAGGGCATCGCGCGTGGCGCTGTCGGGAATGCGCAGAAGTGCTTCGGCCAGACACATCAAAGCCACCCCTTCGGCAGAGGAAAGGGAGAATTCCTGCACCAGTGCCTCCACCCCACCAGGTGCGCGGTTATGGCGCAATCCCTCGGTCAGGCTTGTTGCAAGTGCGGTTGTATGCGCGCCCTGCGCCGGGGTCAGCGTCGCAGCCGGAGCCAGCGCGGCAATGCACTCACGTTCGGGCCGACGCCACGCATCGGTTATCCGTTGCCGCAGGGGTGAAGGGGCATCCACCGGACCAGAAAACTCTTTGAAAAACACCATGATGAAGATCCCAAGGCAGGCAGCACATCCGGGAGAAACCCAAGATGATATAATTTTCTTATTATAATATACGATCTAAAAATTCATAGCATGTTTTTGCAGCATAATGGCGTGGTCATGCGTCCATCGCGGAAGGCAATGGCAAGCTATTTTCAAATCAACCCGTTGATAACAGGTGATCAGAATTTACGGATTGTCTTGTTTCAGGCAGAGGATGTTTCCTGAAGCTTTGAGGAAAAGCTTCACCGGGAACTTTCGGTGCCTGTGATTATGGCTGGAGGCCGTTTGGGATGATGTACGGCCCTGATATCGTCAGGACTGTGCGCGCTCGCGGATGACCCGGATGGAAATGTCGGCGGCTTCAAGAATATGTCGCCGCGTCAGATTTGCAACCGCATCGCCATCACGTCGTCGGCAGGCCTGCATGATTTCCGCATGTTCCCTATCGGTTACAAGCTTGCGCCCCTCAATTTCAAGATGGCTGCGGATATAGCGATTGAGCCGGATATGCAGGTCATCAATCATTTCCAGCAGGCGTGGGCGTTGTGCCGCGACATAGATCGCATTGTGAAAGGCCCGGTTCAGGTCGCCGGAATCATGTTTGCTGGTGGCATTGGCCGCACCTTCGACAAAGGCGTCATAGGCGTCCTCCACCCGGGCAAGGTCCATGCGTGACATGTGGCTGACGGCGTGACGGGCGGCCATTTCCTCCAGCGAGGCGCGGATTTCGGAATATTCGATGATGTCCTGTTCGGTCATGCCGGTCACCATTGCGCCACGATTGGGCAGGAACGTTACCAGCCCCTCGGCTTCTAGCTGCTTCAGCGCCTCGCGCACGGGAATGATACTGGTGCCAAAACCACCAGCCAATTCTGATTGCGGCAATGCCTGCCCGGCCGGAAGCTGTCCCGTCAGGATGGCATTGCGCAACGCGGCCCCAACCACAATTGACGCGGCACCACGTTTCTGGCCGGTTTCCACATCAAAGATGGCAGATGGCAGCATGCAGATATTTCCCCTCGCAAGATGGTCGTGTCCCCAACGCAGGGCAGACGGGGAAATGGCAATCTCCCGGACATAGGCTCCCGGCGCCTCCCCCTCTCCTGCCATGGTGCAGCGGGCAAGTTATACGACAGGAGCCTTGGTATACATTATATATAAAATTATATGATACGCTGCCAATGCCGTCAAAGGATTTGCCCGCCGTCCGGCCATCTTGCGATTTCAGAACCATGAAATGATTCGAAGAAGGTGTTTCAACCGGCCTTTCAAAGAGAAATAACAGGTTCCTGGGCGATAAGCGTATCTGGCGTCATGGTCATCGGGATGCCGGTGGGTGCATCGGGCAATGTCATATTGCGATGTGCGGTATGTTCGCCCCATATGAAAATCAGCCCGGCAAAAATGACCACCGCCATATCGTCGAATGGATGGGGCACAAAGCCATATCCCCCAAAGGATCCACTGGCCGAAAGTGCAAGCATGCCCGTGAAATAGGCCAGCACCCATGCGCTACTGCGGATATCTTCGCCTGTATTGCCCATGGCGCGTAACGTGCGAATGGCGAGGAACCCCACCGCAAAAATAAGTTGAACCGATAAAAGCCAAGATAGCGTGTACCATCCTGACCAGAATACGATCAGGCTGGCGATCATGAAGGAAACCGGGCCGATAACCCGGATGCACCTGACCCGGAACGGGCGGACAAGGTCGGGGGCTGCGTGTCGCAATGCGGCGGCGGCAACCGGGGCGAAAGCATAACTCATGATCAGGGCGGATGACACCACGCCAATCAGTGCTTCCCACGATGGAAAAGGCAGCATCCAGAAAAGGCCGAGCCCGAATGTCAGGAAAGCCGCGCGCCGGGGTATGCCATGGCGCGGGTCCAGATGCCCAAACCATGAAAGGAAGGTGCCGGAACGCGACCATGCGTAAATGATGCGTGTGGTCGATCCCATATAGATATTGCCCGTGCCAGTGGGGGATACGACCGCATCAATGACAACGGCAAAGCCCAGCCATCCGAGACCTAGCGTGATGGCGATATCATGAAATGGCAGGGGCAGCAGGCGGTCGATACCGGCCCATCCATGTGGTGCAAGCATGCGGGCGGGCACACTGCCGATAAAGGCGACCTGCAGCAGGATATAGACAAAGGCGGCAAGGAAGATCGAAAGCGTCAGGGCGATGGGAATGGTTCGTTGCGGATTGCGGACCTCGCTTGCGACCGCAATGATGGGGGTCAGGCCCAGATAGGCAAAGATGACGCCCCCGACGGAGACGGCGCTTTCCATGCTTTGTCCGCCAAAAGGCATGAAGCCGTATTTCGTGAAATTATCAGGACGGAGAAACAGCAGCAGCACACCAATGACCAGCATTGGCACGACGAATTTGAAGAATGTTATGATATTGTTGAATAATGCGAATGTCTTGACGCCAGAAATATTCAGCCGCAGCATCCCTGCCAGCACCGCGACCTGCATCCCCCACCCCAAAAGGGTCGGATCCCCTGCCTTGTTGGCTGTAAGTCCGGGGACCCATGATCCCGCATACTGGCGTGCTGCGATGATTTCGATGGAAATCAGGCTGGAATAGGCAATGACGGTAATAAACCCCAGCAATGCACCCAGCAGGGGACCGTGTGCATAGGCCGGATACCGGATCATGCCCCCTGCCTCTGGCAGGGCGGCGGCGAGTTCGCAATAGATCAGCCCCAGAAACAGGACCGCAATCCCGCCCATCAGCCATGAAAGGATACTGGCGGGACCGACAATCGCCGCGACATGCGACGCCGCGAACAGCCAGCCGGACCCGAAAACCGCCCCAAACCCCAGTAATGTCAGATCGAGGAGGGAAAGCGAACGATTGAATGTCGGTGATGGCGGGGCCATGGCGCACTTCCTTGCCGGTTGATGCGTGGCGCACAAGGTCATGGACAGATGTGCGCCGGTGCGGACACTGGATCAGGCGGCGGCCTGTGGCCTTCCATCCACCAGCCGTGTCAGGCCAAGAGGGTTGGCGCGCCCCAGTTCAGGGGGCAGAAGAATGTCTGGCAGATCCTGATAACAGACTGGCCGCAAGAAACGTTCAATGGAAGCAGTCCCTACCGATGTGGTGCGGGTGTCCGTGGTGGCGGGGAACGGGCCGCCATGGACCATGGCAGGACTGACCTCTACTCCGGTGGGCCACGCATTGACCACAATGCGTCCTGCCTTGCGTTCGAAAACCGGCAGCAGCATCCGTGCAAAGTCAATGTCGCCGTCATCCATGTGCAAGGTCATGGTCAACTGCCCCTCCAGACTTTCGCTCAGGGCATGCAGCGTGGTGATATCGGGACATGAAACCAGAAGCGAGACCGGGCCAAAAACTTCGTGCCGCAGGATGCTTTCACGCATAAAGTCAGCGGCTGTCGTACGTAACAGCATCGGCCGCCCCCGATTGGGTGCCCCGTCATCCGTCCCCTGCCCTACGACCGTGACGCCCGGACATCGCGCCAGCTTCCCCGCCCCTGCATCATAGGCAGCATGGATATCTGGTGTCAGCATCGTCATCGCCGGGCGTGTGGCGATGTCCTGCGCGGCTGTGTGGACAAAGGCCTCGAACGTCTCTCCTTCCAGGGCGATGACAATGCCCGGATTGGTACAGAACTGCCCCACCCCCATGGTCAGGGAACCGACAAATTCCCGCGCCAGTGTTTCCGTGCGTGCGGACAATGCCTGCGGACACAGATAGACCGGATTGATGCTGCCCATTTCCGCGAATACGGGAATGGGCACCGCACGCTGCGCCGCGATTGCCGCAAGGGCCGTCCCCCCGGCGTAAGAGCCGGTAAAACCGACTGACATAATGGCAGGATGCTTTACCAGCCATTCCCCCACCTCATGCCCGATCCCACCCAGCAGGGAGAAAACCCCTTCGTGCAGGGCGCAGTCCTGAATTGCCTGGCGGATGGCGCGCGCCACAAGTTCACTGGTTCCCGGATGTGCGGGATGGGCACGGCAGATCACCGGGCATCCCGCAGCAAGCGCGCAAACCGTGTCACCACCGGCGACAGAGAACGCAAGCGGGAAATTGCTGGCACCGAATACAGCAACCGGCCCCACGCCAATACGGCGCTGGCGCAGGTCGGCGCGCGGCATTGGCGTGCGGTCGGGTAATGCAGGATCAATGCGCGGCTGACTCCATTCCCCCTGCCGCACCAGCGTGGCGAACAGACGTAACTGCCCCATTGTGCGCCCCATCTCTCCGCGCAGGCGTCCTTCGGGCAATGCGGTTTCCGCGCCTGCGCGCGCTATGATGGCATCGGCATTCTTGGCCAGGCAGGATGCGATCCGTTCAAGGAACACCGCACGTTTTTCAAATGATACGGCACGATAGGGATCGAATGCGTCGGACGCCAGACGGCAGGCAGTATCCACATCTGCGGACGTGGCGCAGGCAAAGGCCGGTTCCAGATGTGCGTTCGTTGCGGGATTGATCGCATGGAAATGCGTGTCACCCCCGACATCGCGTTGCCCGATCAGCAAGGTTCCGCTTAATGTCATATTTTCTTTTCCTCCTGTCATATTTTATACCTTTCGTGCATGTGTCCGTCCGAAGCGATCCGGGCGGAAGGGATGCAGGTTCAGCGATATGTCTTCGTCAGTGGCTATGGCTGCCACAATTTCCGCCGTGAATGGCGCAAGTGTCAGGCCCAGATGCTGATGTCCGCACGCGGCGATGATCCCCGGCAGCCCGGGAATACGGCCGATGGCAGGCAAGTAGTCGGGTAAAGTGGGGCGGCAGCCGACCCAGCGGGAAAAGCCGGACCTGACGGGCAGGCCGATTTTCTGCACCATATGTTCCAGTTTCTGCCATTTCCTCATGTCAGGTGGTGCATCGGCACGGGTGAATTCAACAAACGTCGAAGCCCGCATCCGTGCTTCAAAGCGCGATACGATGACGGCGTGATCTGCAAAGATCATCGGTGGCCCTTCGGGCATGCCGCCATGGTCCCATTCGATATGATAACCACGTTCCGCGATTAGCGGGGGCGTCCAGCCATGGACGAGGTCGCGCGTCCCCACCCCTGCGGCCATCACGACGATATCAGGCGTAAGGGATGTGCCATCCTGCACGATGACCTGCGCCCCCGACGGGCCGGATGAAACCCGGATAACGCGTTGCTGTCGCAGTTCGCATCCAGTTTCCGCGTGCAGACGGTCCTGCAATGTTGTCAGCACCAATCCGGGGTCACGGACCTGCCCTGTTCCGCCAAAAGCCAGCCCTGCGCGTGGAATATGCCCAAGCAACGGGATCAGGCTTTCGCGTTCCTGCCGTGTCATGGCACATGCCGTTGCGCTCCCAAGGTCGGACGACATGACCGCACGCATCGCGCGGCGTGGGTCGGTCGTTCCATCCCAAAGCATCAGGTGCCCTTTGTCGATAAGCAGGTCAGGCGCACCAAGATCACCCACCATGCGTCGCCATGCGGGCATGGCGTGCGATAGCAGGTCACGCAGGGCCATGTGTCCGCGTCGCGCCGTGGAAGGTGCGCACGCGCGCACATAGCGCATGCCCCATGGCAGCCATGTACCAATATGCCGCCAGCCGATATCCAGCGCCCCACCCGTCAGCGTGAACATGCGCCCCGGTGCGGACAGGAGCATGCGTGGCGAGGCCAGCGGCATCACCTGCTCAGTCGCGATATGCCCTGCATTCCCCCATGACGCGGCGTCGCGTGCCTCACCCGTATTCAGGACCACGACATAAAATCCCTTCTGTCGCAGGCGCAGCGCACACGAAAGCCCTATGACCCCACCCCCGACCACGACAGCGGATGCAACGCGACCGGATTTTGGGGGCATGGATATTTCGTCCTTTCCAAATCAATACGTATACGATAGACGAAACGATATCGAAATCAAGTGGAGAGTTCCAATGCAGTGGACAGGTGTTTTTCCTGCGGCGACCACGCAGTTCGCCCCGGACTTGTCGATCGATTTTACAGCGACGCAAACAGTTCTGGATAACCTGATCGGCGATGGCGTCCATGGCCTGACGATCATGGGAACATGTGGCGAGAACAATTCTCTGGAACCCGAAGAAAAGCTGAAGGTCCTTGCCGCCGCATGTGAAACGGCAAAAGGGCGTGTGCCCGTTATTGTGGGCGTATCCGAATTGACGACGCCGCGCGCGGTGAAGTTCGCGGCCGATGCCGCACGGATTGGTGCAGATGCGCTGATGGTTCTGCCAGCGATGGTCTATGTCCCCAAGGAAGCGGAGCTTGTCGCCCATCTGAAGGCCGTGGCGGGGGCGTCCGACCTGCCGATCATGTTGTATAACAATCCCACCGCCTATCGCGTGAACATCAGCATGGAGGTTCTGCAAGAGCTGACGGATGTGAAGACGATCGTTGCGGTTAAGGAAAGTTCAGCCAATACGCGTCGCTATACCGATGTGGTCAATGCGTTTGGCGCACGCTATATCATGATGGCGGGGCTGGATGACGTGGCGTTCGAGGGGTTGACCCTGGGGGCAGCGGGCTGGATTTCAGGGCTGACAAGCGCATTTCCACAGGAATCGGTCGAGCTGGTGGCGGCATTGAACAGGGGGGATATGGCGCGGGCGCTGGAAATCTATCGCTGGTTCATGCCCTTGCTGCATCTGGATGCGGAACATGACCTGGTGCAGTCGATCAAGCTGGCGGAACAGATCATGGGGCGTGGCAATGAACGCGTCCGTATGCCACGCATGCCCCTGACCGGCGCGCGTCGCGCCGAAGTCACGGCCATGGTGGAAAAAGCGGCCGCCACACGCCCTTGCGCACAATAGGCCACACGCCTGCGTCCGCCGCGTTTACATCAGGGATATGACAATGCGACATACGTTTTTCTGTGTTGATGGGCATACAGCGGGCAATCCCGTCCGCTTGGTCGCGGGCGGGGCGCCCTTGCTGCGCGGGACAAGCATGAGCGAGCGGCGTCAGGATTTTCTGACGCGTTTCGACTGGATACGCACCGGACTGTGTTTCGAACCCCGTGGCCATGACATGATGTCCGGCGGTTTCCTGTATCCCCCTACCCGTCCCGATACGGATGGGGGGATATTGTTCATTGAAACCAGTGGCTGCCTGCCGATGTGTGGCCATGGCACGATCGGGTTGGTAACATTCGGGCTGGAACATGGGCTGCTGCAACCCCGCAAAGAAGGTGAATTGCGGTTGGAAGTTCCTGCGGGCATAATCGACATCACCTATACACATGCACATAACCGGGTGACGTCTGTCACCATCCGCAATGTGCCGGCATGGGTGGCCAGAACCGGGATTTCCATTGAATTGCCGGGTTTTGGCCCATTGACGGTGGATGTGGCCTATGGCGGGAATTTCTATGCCATCGTGGAACCGCAGGGCGCATACCATACGCTCGATGAACTTGGCGCACGCCGTATACTTGAGCTCAGCCCCGTGATCCGTGATCTGGTGCGCAAGGCCTATACCCCGGTCCACCCGCTTGACCCCACAATCAAGGGGGTCAGCCACGTCCTGTGGGCGGAACCGGGTGAAGATCCCGCACGTCAGGGACGCAATGCCGTGTTCTATGGTGACAAAGCCATTGACCGTAGCCCTTGTGGCACCGGGACATCGGCGCGACTGGCACATCTGTCGCACAAGGGAATCCTTGATCAGGGACAGTCATTCATCCATGAAAGCTATATCCGCAGCCGTTTTACCGGACGTATCGACAGCAAGACGAAAGTAGGCGACCATCAGGCGATCGTTCCGCTGATTACGGGAAGCGCCATTTCAACCGGGTTCAATACGATCTGGATTGATAAGGAAGATGTTTTCAGCAACGGTTTCCAGGTGGTCTGAAACCGGCCATCCGCTGCAGTCCTGACCTTACATCTTGCATAAAGGCCCCCTGTGCATGGGCATCGTACGCCATTCCGCATCGCTGCAGATACGCACCATTGCGGATCAGCTTTACTACCTGATTCGCAAACGTATCCTGCAAGGAGAATTGGCGGAGGGAGAGCCCATACGCCAAGATACGATTGCAGCCGAACTGGGAATCAGCAAGATCCCGCTGCGTGAGGCCCTGGCCCGCCTGGAACAGGATGGCCTGGTCAGGTCACACGTCAATCGCGGTTTCACCGTCAATACACTGAGCGCGGAAGAAGCGGACGAGGTCTTTGCGCTGAGGCTGCAACTTGAACCAACAGCTACCGTAGCAGGAAGCCGGCATGCCACGGCTGCGGATCATGCACATGCGCGCGCCATGCTGGCGGAGGTGGGAAATGCCTGCATGCAGGGCGACGGGGATTGGGGGGAATGTAATCGCGCCTTTCACATGTCCCTGATCCGCCCTGGGGCGGGCACGTTAACCTATACAATGATTGAACGCCTTAATGTCATCGCGGACCGATATGTGCGTTTTCATCTTGGTCCGATGGGGCGACCGGAACAGGCCAACATACAACATGGCAAGATATTGGCGGCCTGGATCGACAGGGATGAAAAGACCCTGTTGAAGCTGTCACGCAACCATATCCGCGATACACATGAGGATCTGCGTAAGGAACTGCCGCGTGCTGGTTCTAAATAATAAGAAATTTTCGGATAACCAACTGAAATACAATAATAAAAATTCTGATCTATGCCTTTTTTCAAGAAGTTGACATTTTTCAAAGCGTTTCCAGGACAATATCGACCAACAATATTCATGATTTCAGCGGGTTGTTGGACCTGTTTTTTTCCGACAGCCCCCAAGGAACTGTCGGAAAGATAATTGCAACGCCCTGAAAATTTCGAGGAATCTTTCCCGTGATATCCTCGACAGTTAGCTTTTTCGAAAAATGATTCGGTATTCATTGTTTTTTATCAGGACATTATTCGCAAATCATTCAGTGCTGTTTCAACCTGCGGCACGCCGGATATAACAGCACGAACGGGGCGGAGAGTTCGCCTGACATATCCAATATGATGAAAATAATGGCATGTGCATATATTTTATTCTAAATATGCCCTATTTCGCGACATGAATGGAATATTTTATATATAAAAATCGCAACATCATATAATATATGATGTTGCATCTTTGGGCAGATGGTGACATGCTGACGTCTGTCGTTGTACAGATGTGCGCGCAAAGTGGATTGTAAGTAAAAGCTGTAGTTTTGATTCAAGTTATACCGTGATATAATTCCAGAGCATATGAATGGAATATGATCCATTATAATAATTTCATTTCATTGTATAATTATTATATATATGGAATAAATCATTAAAATTCATGAGAATTTTCTTTGCTTATTTTTAAAATAAACAAACATATTCTTAGAACTTTCCGCCGTAAATTGTGTGTTAAATATGCAACGATCTGGGGAATCAATCTCTTTTTTGTCGCAAAATAATGCGGAAACGTATTGATCATATATTATATTTCATGCACGGTATACGATATATTCGATACCAATCGCGGGGTTTTAGGAAACAAAAACAACGAAACACTTTTAATGAAAGCAATTTTCCCACAGAAATCCTGACTTTGAGATGCATAAATCCTCAAAGGGGGAAGCCATACCAATTTCTGCAATATTCCACACATCAGCGATGTCAGGTGATTGTGACGGAAAAGACACTTTGGTCATGTGCCATATTCAGGGAATACTTTCATATTCATGCAGGTTTCATGTTTTTGTTCTTGGTATTCTAAAATATATACAGAGGGGTTAGGAATGATGCTGTATGAAAACGACCTGTTCCACCGACTGTTAAACCGGGTTGCCGCCATGGGCTGTGATGTGCCCGCGCATGTTGTGACCCTCTCCTGTCCATACGCCCGGTAGGAACACAGACGCATGAGCAACCGTAAAATTTTCTCAGGCCTGCTTTTGATGACAACGGTCCTGTCGGGCGTGTCCTCACATTCGGTCTATGCCGCCACCAGTACGATCCAGACAGGACATGCCACATCGCGGGGCAATATGCGCCCGATGGGCGTACATGCAGCACATCATACGGCCACGACGCATGATACCGGTCCGGTCCGTTCACGTGCCGCACCTGAATCCCTGTCGGTTTCGGCACATCGCACGGTGCATGGTGCGCACCTGGTTGTTGGCAAGAAACTGCTGGAGGCAGCGCCACCGGGTACCAACCCGATGGCGGCGTTGAACACCATGCCCGGTGTGGATTTCCAGTCCGCCGATGCGCAGGGCGTCAGTACGTGGAGTACGCAGATCTTCATGCATGGTTTCCAGCAGCAGGAAATCGGCATGACGCTTGATGGTGTGCCGCTGGGTGAAATGACATATCGAAATTATAACGGTCTGAATCCCGTTCTGGCTGTTTCGTCCGAAAATGTACAGGGCATTGACGTGTCGCAGTCAGCGGGCGCCGAAGATGTGGCGGCGACCAATAATCTTGGGGGTTCCCTGGCGTATACCACTACTGACCCGAGCCATAAGCTCGGCGGCACGGTCAATCAGGGCTTCGGTAGTTTTAATACGTTCCATACATTTGCACGGGTCGATAGTGGTGACCTGAACAGCACCGGCACCCGCTTTTATGCATCCTATATGCGCAATGATCAGGATAAATGGAAAGGGTACGGGGAGCAGTTCTATCAGCAGGTCAATGCCAAGCTGGTTCAGCCGATCGGGAATAATAGCTCACTTTCCGCCTATTTCGACTGGAGCGACCTGCATGAACTGGAATATCAGGACATGTCGCCTGATATTCTCAATCATCTCGGCCCCAATGCCGATAATTATTATAATGGCCGGGCAAGCGGTTATATCCGTGCCTATGACGCAGCATTGGCGGCACAGAACAAGGGCGGTGGCTATCCCGCCGGATATGGCAACCTGAGTGATGCGTCGGATGCATCCTATTACGAAGGGGCGACCAACCAGGACGACATCGTAGGCTATCTCAAGGCTGACCTGGCACTGACGGACAAGGTGCGCTGGACAACCACTGCCTATGGTCACGGGGAATCACAGCAGACCACCTGGACCACGCCCTATAGTGGTTCACCCAATGGCTCCCCCCTGAGCGAACTGGTCAAGCAGCCTTCCATCCGGCGCTTTGGCGTGCTGTCGCAGGTCACATATGATATCGCGCATAATCATATTGGTGGTGGCGTCTGGTATGAAAACAATGATTATCAGTCCCCGATGTACCAGTATGCGGAACCCAATGTCGTCAACGGCGTCGTGCAGGGCAACCTTGTCAATCCACTGGGACATTTCAAAGACCCGTTTGCCGAGGTTTTCAACCAGAACTATAACACGAATACCTTCACCGCCTTCGTGCAGGATACATATCGTCCGATCCGTAATCTTGCGCTGCATTTCGGGTTCAAGTCACTGTTGAATACAACACGCGTGGGTGATGGGTATCTGAATCAGGATTATTACGGCAATATCGGTAATATCACGAGTGGCGTCAGCCAGACAATTGCCAAGCCCTTCCTGCCACATATTGGCGTGGACTGGACATTCCTGAAACGTCATGAGCTGTTCATCGACATTTCAGAAAATGTCCATACTTATGCGGAGTCAGGGTTCAAGCTGTCCAACTCGCCGTTTGCGGTGACACAAACCGCCTATAACGATGCGCGCAGCACCCTGCGGCCGGAGACAGCGTGGACCTATGCCATCGGTTATCGGTATCATGACCGGTTGCTTGGGGCTTCGGTTTATGCCTATCGCACGAATTTCAACAATCGCTTGCAACAGATTACGTCTGGTCCTGCGGTCAACCCGATTTCCAGTGTTGCCAATGTGGGCGGCGTGACCATGAATGGCGTGGATGCGGCCCTGACGATAACGCCACTGCGTAACCTCGCGATCACCAACAGCGTCAGCTACAACCATGCCGTTTATGACGATAACATTACGGATTCCAACGGCACACATGCCACAAAGGGCAAGCAGGTCGTGAATTATCCGCGGTTCATGTACAAAGCACGGCTGTCCTATGACTGGCGTTCACTCAGTTTCTATATTGATGGAAATTATGTCGGGCAGCGTAATTATGATTATGAGGGAGAATACCGGATTCCGGGTTACTGGCTGTCGAATCTTGGCCTGCAATGGCATGTAAAGAAGACCAGCGATACCGGTCCGCGCCTTGGCGGTTTCCTGCGTGGCCTGACCTTGTCTTTCAACCTGACCAACCTGACCAATACCCGCTATATCGCGACGATGGGGGAAAATGGCAACCCGATGAATGGCGCATCTGCCTATGGTGATCAGTCGATGCTGCTTGGCACGCCACGTATGGCCTTTGGCGCCATCAAGGCCGATTTCTGATTACACAGCATATCGTTACCCCACACCATCGCATGTCCTGCATGGTGTGGGAGAGTAATATGGTTGTTTTATTGAATTTTATAAATAAACATGATGGAAAGTGAGATCAGTTTCAGAATATAAAATCCTGAAATTCGCATGATATCTTTTCGGATCTGAAGCGAAAAATATGTAATAAAATATGGAAAATATAAGAATATAAAGAAGATTTACGTTACGATTTTGGACATATGCCATGAAAGGTGGTATCGTTCCCAGCACACAGGAACTAACATTATGTCGCCCTTTCCCTGATGGGCAGCAGACGGTTCTGGCGGGCCACAGACGGTCCGTGGCCCACGAAGGATATTTGATGACACAGGATGCCGTTTCTGGCCGAACGCTGAAAAATCGCCATATTGCCATGATCGCCCTTGGTGGTGTCATCGGGGCGGGCCTGTTCGTGGGCAGCAGTTCCGCCATTACCGTGGCCGGCCCGGCGGTTCTGTTGGCATATGCTCTGTGCGGCGGACTGATTATGGTTGTGATGCGCATGCTGGGCGAAATGGTGATGCAGCAACCGGGCCTGGGCTCGTTCGTGGAATATATCCGGCAGGGATATGGCAGCAGGTCCGGGTTTGTCGCGGGATGGATGTACTGGTTTTTCTGGGTGGTCGCAATGGGGAGCGAGGCCATCGCAGGCGGTCTGCTGATGCAGGACTGGATCGCATTGCCCATCTGGTTGTTGGCGGTCGGCATTATCCTTGTGCTGATGGCCGTCAACCTGCGGTCGGTGGATGTATTCGGGGAATGTGAATTCTGGCTATCCTTGATGAAGGTCGCAAGCATCATCATGTTCATCGTGATGGGTGTGCTTTTCGTGGGGCATATGTTTGGGCCAGGCATTTCCGTGCGGGCCAATTACCTTGGGCATGCAGGGTTTGCCCCCCACGGGATTACGGCCATACTTGCGGTCATACCGACGATCATGTTCAGCATGATCGGGTCCGAAGTTGCGACGGTGGCGGCTGCGGAATCCGCTAACCCACGTGTGGGGGTTGCCCGTGTGACACGCAGTATCGGTGTCAGGGTCACGGTATTTTACCTGACATCCATCATGCTGCTGCTTGCGATCGTGCCATGGACTGAGGTGACGGCGGGGAAATCTCCCTTCATCGCCGCCATGAGTGTCATGGGTGTTCCCGGTGCCGCAACGATCATGCGTGTTGTCGTATTCAGCGCGATCCTGTCATGCCTGAATTCCAGCCTTTACATAACATCGCGTATCCTTGCCGAACTTGCACGCTCAGGCAATGCCCCTGCCCTGCTGGCGCGGCATTCGGCACAGGGTGCCCCGCGGTCGGCCCTGATCGCCAGTACGTTTGCTGGTCTTGTTGTCGCATTCTGCTCCATATTGTCGCCAAACGTGATCTTCTCTTTCCTGCTAAGTTGCAGTGGCGGCGTCATCTTGCTGGTCTATCTGCTGATCGCGGTCAGTTACCTTGTAATGATGCGTCGCAGGAATACGATGGGTCGTATCTGGCAGGGATATGTAAGTATTGGCGGGATCTGCATGGTCTTTGTGGCAATGCTGCTGGATCCGACGGAACGCATGACGGCCATCGCCAGCCTGTTGAATGCCGTGTTTTTTGTCTGTCTTTATGACGGGTGGCAGGTGGTGGCACGCCGCCGTAATCGCGCCAGCACAACATCGGTGGGACAGGGATATCCATAGTCCGTGGAACCGGGTGGCATCAAAAAACATGGGATGCTTTTGGCGGCCTGTCTGAAAATATGGAACCGACACCCCATTGGAATGATAAAATTTTTGCGAAGATTTTTAAAAATCTTCGAAGGTCGCTGTCCAGACGGGGTTGTCATTCCTTACCAATAGGTTGTTTTTAAACAGTCTCTTATGTATCAACAGGGTCGTAAAAACGGCCGCTTATTTTCCGCCGGTTCCTTCAGGGGGCGGCAGGCTGGCACGGATTGCAATTGAATAATCCGGCCCCGGAGTTGCACCGGGGGGGCGGATGATATGGCTTGCTTCATGCAGGGCGGCAAAATCCGGCAGATGGGTGGAATCGTACGGTCCCAGCAGGTTCATGTCATAAGCCATGGCCGCTGTATGGCCACTAAGGATCACGCGCCAGTCCAGCCGGTAGCGCAGTCGTGCTCCTGCCCGTGCCAGAATACCGGTGGTACAGTTGTCTGTCAGGGTATTGTACCATTGTGGATGGCGGATCAGGTCATGGATTGCATCGACATAACTTATGAACAGGCGCTGACGTACCTGTGCCGACAGATTCAGGCGATAAAGATAGACACGTTCGCGCCGGATATCGGTTCGCACGCCGATCAGGTCACGTTCGTCCGCCGTGACATAGAACAGTTCATAATGATGAAAGAAACCGGCAATGGTGGAATAGGCAAAACGTGCCTGCCGCCGGGTTTCTATGGAAATGGCAAGGTGTTGCCCATCTGTGAAGCCGAAGCTCAGGAAAACATGTGCAATGGAGTCCCCTGCCCAGTAAGAGGTGACGAGGTCAACACTCTGTAACCCGTCAAGGTGATAGGTCGCATCATACCATGCGGGAAGATAGTCATCTGGCGTGCGATACCGAAAATTACGGACATTATGGACATGGACGTCATTACCGTCGCGCCATGCGTCGGCGGGGATGGCATATTCGCGTGCCCATGACCGATCATTGCGCGGCGGGTCGGTGACATACCATGCACCCATACCCCCGACCAATGCCGTGCGCAGGATACGCCTGCGGCGCGGCAGGCGTATCCATGCACTACCAAACAGCAGGATGGGAAAAACCAGGGCGCCTCCCACCCGCAGCACGTCCGGCTGAATGGTGGAGTAGTAGACTGCCGCCGCCCCCAGCACACCATACAGGACCAGCGTAATATGACCGCCCCACCTGAGTGAGTTGCGCCAGTTCATTGCCTTGCGGCCTGTACGGACGAACCCTGTGGGGCGGTAGCAGGGTTTTGGGCCAGTTGCAGCAGCAGGATGCGTTGTATTTCGGCGATGGTAAACGGATTGGATTGCGTGGAATGTTCTGAATGGCGTACGATCAGTTCGGATTCCACTCCTGGGATATGGGCGCTTTCATACGACACCACGCCATCATTCGCGTTGGATAGCGGGTTCCCCGTGCCACAGACCGGGATGATGGAATGCGTATGCACATCAGTCATGATCGGGATTGTGGGTAACGTCCGCATGAAGGCGCTGCGTGGGGACATGGCATAGACACTGCCCAATCGTGGTATACGATTGTCAAGACGCGTGCTGTCGCCTGCACCGGTGACAATTTCGCGCGCGGTTTCACTGACCCGCCATGGCAGGCTTGCCATACCGCCAACCAATTGGGCCAGTGACATCCCGGCCAGATAACTGCCATGCTGTGGCGTGGCGATGAAGACGACCCGCTGTATTTCAGGCATCGGGGTCGGAAACATGGTGTCCTTGATCAGTTGCCGCGTGCGGGTATTGAGGTGAAATGTCGAAAGCGGACGTCCCGCCGTTCCATCCCACAGCCTGTCTCCCGGGTTGATAACCAGCATACGCGCCAGCAGCCCCCCCTGGCTGTGTCCCACCAGCGTGATATGTCCCAGTGCGGGATCGGCCTTTGTGCCGCCCAGACTGTCCACCGCCTGGGTGATGGCACGGCGCAGTTGCCATGCGGAATATGGGATGGGGTTGCTGGTGGCGTAGGAAAAGAACCAGAAATCAAAATGATCGCGGATGGTGCGATCTTCCAGAAGATCGTTGACCATGTTGGCCCAGCGATACGGGCTGGAGGCTGTGCCGTGGATGAAGACGACGGGCATGTTGCCAGGCCGGTGTGGCGTCATCGCGACCAGTCGAGGTTGCGTCCCATCATAGGTGGTGCCATCAAAGAAACCGCGATATTCCTTGGTCCATAATGCAGTTTCATGCAGGCTGATGGCGCGGGCGGCTGTCTGATTATATGCGGGCGGGATGGAAACGCCGGGAGTGTCATCCATGACATGCACAACCAGACGCCCATGAAGGTGTCCGGTCAGTACCTGCGCGCGTGGATTGCGGATTTCCAACATCATGCTGGTGGGAATCCGCAGGCGGGTGGAAACGTCAAACAGCATGCCTGTCTGTGCCCCGTCGCCTGTGGCCTCTATTGTGCCATCCTCAGGGCGGCCCAGGGCGGTCAGGGCCTCGCCCAGCCCAGGGGTGCGATAGACATTGCTTATGCCGCTGACGGCAAGTGTGGCCGTCGGTAGGAAACTCTCCAGCAGGCGGCCATGCCAGTGCAGTTGTGCCGGGTCGGCGCCAAGTTCGATATCCCCGAACGGCAGGAGGCGGTTTTGCGTTATGATCGCAACGGGGGCGGGGAATGCCGCCGTCAGGCCAAGATTGTAGAAATCGGCCGCCTGCCGGAAACGTGGATCATAGGGGCTGGGTCCCCCCACCTCTCCGGGTTGGAGGAAGGCGTAGGCATAAACCGCAGCCGCCAGGAAATCGGCCGCCCGCCGGTGACGCAGGCCCTGACGGTAGCTGAGTTCCGCCAGTGCAAACAGCATATCTGGCAGTTCATCGCCGGTGCCCTTGCCCGCCAGCCCACGCAGGGTTTCGATCGCGCGATCGGGATGACGCTCCCACAGAGGGGCCAGCCCGTGCCGCCTTAGGACGATCTGCGTATTCGGACCAAGGCCATGCCCCTGTAACGCGGTCAGGCGGGCGTTGTTATAGCTTTTGATAAGGGAAACATGCCGGACCTCAACCGGCCCCGCGCATGCCGCCAGCATCGTCAGGGTGAAAATTGCGGCAGTGCGTGCCAGGCCCTTTATGCGGGGCCGGGGAGGATGGAGATGGCGAGATGAACTATGTTTCATTGCAAAAATCAGGTACCTAAACTGCACTAATGGGAAAAATCCCCTGCGGTCTTCACACTACAACCATTCCTTGCAATGACGCACCATCATTTCATGGCCAATGATCGGACTTCCATGGCGAGGGGCAAGGCTTGAAATATATCTCCCCCGAACCGATATAAAAAATATGCCCAATGATTTCATGGGCATATCCAAAGTGATGATAAACAGGGACGAACCGGATCATGAGTGTTGCCGAAAACCTACGCAAGCTGAGCCCTGAAGACCTTCAGGACATCACAAAGCACGTGGAACAATCCCTTCACCAGCACAAGGCGGAACTGCACAAACAGATTGCCGAACATCTGGGCGCGCTGAAAGGGGAAGTACGGGTCCATGAAAACAAAATCCCGACCTCATGCAAGGTCTATGGGGTTCTGATCCTCGCTGCTGCATCGCTGGCGAGCTATATCTTCGGTCGTAAATCCGCTGACTGAGTGTTTCCCCATTTTGGGTGCTGTCCCTGTCATAATCGATGTATGACCTGGCCATGGCAGGGACAGAGCCATCATATGTCACGTGGCACCTGTCCTGGATAAATGACGGTGACAGGCCGTCTGGACAGAAGCTGGTCGCGGGATTTATTATTTTTTATATATAAATTATTTCCAAAATAATTCTTCATATATAAGTAATATCATAGGATGTATTCTTCATGCATGGCTGGTAATGTGTGACAGCACTGGTTTTTATGCCTGCTGGCCCGTAAAGCCCCCTGGGGCGGAATACTGATCATGGATGCGACAGATGAAGATGGGCTTTCTTTCCTCGGGGATGGTGCTGGCGTTCGCCGCCTTTTCTTCATTTTCAATCAGTGACGCTTTTTCCAAGCTGCTTGCAGGACAGCTTGACCCGTTTGAGGTTGCCTTTTCGGGTGGGATCTTCGGTTTTCTGATCATTCCGTTCATCAGGCGGGACAATGAATCCTATCTGGATATTTTCTCCCCACAGAAGCCGGGCATGTGGCTTGTGCGTGCGATCGCGACCTTTACCGCTACCGCCGCAAGTGTTGAAGCATTCATGCTGCTTCCCATGCCCGAAGCCCTGTCACTGATGTTCCTTATGCCGCTTTTTGTGACCATGCTGTCTGTCACCTTGCTGCATGAAAAGGTATCAGCGTGGGCGTGGGTATCGGTTATCGTCGGGTTCATCGGGGTTCTGATCGTTCTGCGGCCGGGGATGCGTGCCCTGCATCTTGGACATCTGTGCGCCCTGATCGCGGCGGTTGCGAATGCCGTGGGCGTTATCGCCTATCGCCTTGCGGGGAATGATACGCCACGCCTGTCACTGTTCGGGTCCAGCCTGTTTGGGCCGCTGGTGGGTGATGGCCTGCTGATGCTGGCGCATGCGCATTGGCCGCATGGCCTGCAAACGTGGTGTTTCCTGTTCGGGTATGGTTTCCTGGCGGCGTTGGGACAATTGCTGATGATGGTGGCAACAGCCCGTGCCCCCGCCAACCGGGTGGCCCTGCCCCAATACAGCCAGATGTTATGGGCGGTGGGTTTTAGCTATTTCCTGTTTCATCAGGCGCTGGATGGATGGACCTTTATCGGTATTGTCGTCGTGACATTTTCAGGCATGCTGAACTGGATACGCCAGCGTGTTCGCTATGAACATCTTGCTTTGCAGGAACGCCGCGCTGCGCGACGGCGTCTGCGGGAACCTCAAACAAGTCCATAAGCTGTTTAGTTCCGTGGTTTGATGGTGCGAATTTTGCATGAACCGTAGTGGTTCTTTTTCCCATTACGTGTAAATAAATTCATCCGAAGTAAGTCCCCGCAGTGTTTTGAGTCTGCTGGCGAAATTGCAGGCGACGACGAAGCCTGCGAAGTGCTGGCGCAGTTAGTCATGCGTTTCATAATAAAAGCGCTTGACCGTCGCCGCCTTGATCGTCCGGTTCATGCGTTCAACCTGGCCATTCATCCACGGATGGCAATAGAAGACAGCAGATGCGGAATGGGCATTGTCATCGCATATGCGCGTCAGAATGCCAGACCAGCAACGGCTGTGGCATGTGCTGCCCACCCGGCGACCATAGAGAGAGTGTTACGGGCATGGTTACAGGACAAACAGACCATCGCAGCTTCCCGACGCGCCACCATCAAGATGTCGATACAGGTCACTTCCATGTTGTAGAGACGTTCGAACTCAAGAGCTACCAGACCCTTCATGACTTTCATCATCCCCGGAACTCCCGCCGCTCAAGTTCATATGGGATAGCGAAACACGCCTGATAAAGCCTTACTGGCTGGTTGCTAAACGAGGATGGGTTTTGATGAAGATTTCTTCAAAACGTCATGACTGCACGACAGGAACCCTTACGTATCTCCAAGGAGTAGTGTTTCAGACAGCGTGCGTTGTCCGGCATGAGGCATGGCCCCTGATTCTCCAGAGGGTTGGGATATTGTAAGCTGACATCGCCGTGAACCTTCGCCAGGTATAATGCTGTCACGCACCTTTCAGGACGTGGCCGCCCGTCATGGCCCCGGCGCACAGGGCCTTCAATCGGAGCTTATACGGCCAATGCTGCTCTGGTTTGCAATTCTGGTTGCGTCGACACTGGCCTTTGGGATCAGTGCCGTTTCGGGCGGCGGTGCAGGGCTGATCCTGATGCCCCTGCTGGGGCTGGTATTGCCTGACATGCAGGTGCCCGCCGCCCTATCAATTGGCACTGCTACCAGTTCGGCGGCGCGCATCATTTCGTTTCACAAAGCGATCCGGTGGGACATTGTTCGGCATTTTGCGCCAACCGCACTGCCATTTTCCGCCCTCGGTGCCTGGGCGCTCAGTCGCATGAATCCCGTCTATCTATCGCTGTTATTGGGTCTGTTTTTGGTGGGTAATCTCCCCCTTCTATTTCGCACACCTCCAATCCAGCCCAACAGGAAACCAGTTCGTATCGTATCGCTCCATGCGCTGGGTGCCGCCGCAGGCTTCATTTCCGGTTTTACTGGGGCGATCGGCCTGATCTTCAACGGTTTCTATTACCAGCTTGGTCTTCGCAAGGAAGAAATCGTTGCAACTCGCGCCGCCAATGAAATCATGCTGCATGGTCTTAAGCTCATTCTCTACGCGGCATTCGGCCTGATGAGTATTCATGTCGTCATCGTGGGTATCGCTGTTGCCGCGGCCGCAATCCTGTCTTCGATCATCATGCGCCATCTGCTTCCTTACCTACATGACCGACTGTTTCACCATATCGGTCACGCAGCCATGGTTGTAGCAGGCCTCATGATGGTGATCACAGCAGGTGGCCAGATTGCACGTCAGAATGCTGCTGTTCTCAATTATTCACATGCATCCGGGGATCTCTCTGCTTCCCTGTCATGGCAGCAGCATATCTTCGCAGTTGAATGGGAACACGGCAATGAACTGGAACTGATCCATCGGGTGTATATCCCATCAACAAATCTACCAGGCACTCCCATATTCCATGGTTTCATCCTGCACATGTCTCCCCACACAGGAATCCAGACCGTTCGGAGTGTCGGGGTTTAAATCGCACGCAATTATTCACCTAAATATAGAATAATATGCTTATTTTTAATGATACTTTACTGATGCTGTTCCTAGTCAAGGATTTCTGGGCAGGAAATCCCGAACCATGTGTGCTTCTGGGCGCCGATTTATCCGCCTGCTGCCCAAATCCGGATTCTTACTCATGATCTACCACAATCCGGCCTGCAGCACGTCGCGTAACGTACCGACGCTGATCCGCAACAGCGACGATGAACCCCGGATCATCGCGTTTCTGAAAGCGACCTTTCGGGTGACAGCCGTCCCTGACGGGACAGCAGGACCAGCAGCACGCCCAGCAAGCTGATGCCTAGGCCCGCGACGGAAACCATCGGATAGCCGAACCCCATAGACAAGACAGCCCCGCCCAACGCCGCCCCCAAGGCATTGCCCAGATTGAACGCGCCTATATTGACCGACGAAGCCAGGCCCGGTGCATCGTGTGCGGCCTGCATGGTGCGCATCTGCAGGGCCGGCATAAGGGAGAAACTGGCGATGCCCCACAGCAGGACTCCGACCAACGCACCGGCCGACGTTTGCGCGGCGAAGGGAAAGGCCAGCATGATCAGGCCGAGGAGTGGAAAGAACACCAGCAACGTACCGGCCAGCGACCGGTCTGCCGCCTGACCGCCGATAGCATTGCCTATACTGAAACCAATACCGATCAGCATCAGTGCCACCGTCGTTAAGGTTGGCCCCGCATGGGTGATATGTTCTAGCATCGGCACGATATAGGTATAGAGTTCGAACATCGCTCCAGCGCCGATCACCGTGACGCCCAGTGCCATCAGCACATTGGGGCGCATGATGACCTTCATCTCGGCCACCGCGTCCGGCCTTGGACCGGCCTCAGCCAATGGCAGGGCAACCGACAGGGCCGCAGCCGCGATCAGACCCAGCACCGAAATGGAGGCGAACGCACTGCGCCAGCCCAGTGTGTCACCCAGCCATGTCGCGGCCGGCACGCCAAAGATATTGGCAACGGTCAGACCCATGAACATACTGGCCACAGCACTGGCCTGCCGGTTGGCCGCAACCAGGCTTGCTGCCTCCACCGCGCCCAGCCCGAAGAATGCCCCATGGGCCATGCTGGTCAGCACCCGTGACAGCATCAACTGCATATAATCGCCACTGACAGCCGAAGTCAGGTTGCCGATCGCATAGAGGATCATAAGTCCGATCAGCGCATATTTGCGTGGATAACGTGCCAGAAAGAGGGTGACGAAGGGTGCGCCGCCCATCACGCCGAAGGCATAGGCGCTGATCAGGCTGCCTGCCTTGGGTACACTGACATGGACCCCGTCTGCCAGGACAGGCAGCAGACCCATGGGGGTGAATTCCGTCACCCCGATCGCGAAGGCCCCGCAGGCCAGGGACAACAGCGCACGATCTGACGAAGAATGAGAATCCGGCACATTCGCCTCTTTGGTTCGATAAGAGATTTCAAATACATGGTCATACGCAGCCGGTGTGGGAAACACGTCCGGCATGCTACACTCGGGTGAAAATGCAATCACCCTGAGCATGCATCACATTGATGACCAGGGGTAGCATCCCCTCGCGCTGGGCGCGGGAATGTGTCGTGGGCGGCATGATGATACGATTGGGCAGGTTCAGACCACCCAGTGAAGAAGGCGAAAACAGCATCAGCAACCCTTTTTGGCCAAAGATGGGCGAAAAATGGAAATTGCCAGTGTAGGATAAAACCAACCAGAGGCTTTGTGGCCACAAGAGCTGTGAACCAGGATCACAAAAAAGAGCCCAATGGGTTGGAAACGCCCCTTACACTCCGTTCCGCATGAATGCCTGCAACCTTGGTACCATGAAATCGAGGAACAGCCGGATACGCTGCGGCATGCGCTGCCCCCCGAGATAAAGGGCGTGGACGTCCTCCGCATCGCCATGCCCCGCATCTGCCAGCACCTCGACCAGATGCCCATGGGCAATATCGTCGCGGACATGAAAGTCGCCCAGACGCGCCAGCCCTACCCCTGCCAGGACCAGGCGGCGCACCGTCTCGCCATTGTTGGCCAGCAGGCTGCCGCCGACCATGCGGTCCACGATCCGCCTTCCTTCGCGCAACGGCCAGACCGGCGCAGCCCGGCGAAAGTTGAATCCCAGGCAATTATGGTGGTTGAGGTCGTCGATCGTGATCGGGGTACCATGATTCTTGAGATAGTCGGGTGAGGCGACGATCTGCCGACGTGCCACTCCGATCTTGCGAGCCAGCAGGCTGCTGTCCGTCAGGGGGCCAACACGGAAAGCAATGTCGGTACGATCAAGATAAAGATCGACGATCTCGTCCGACAGCGACAGATCAACGATGACATTTGGATAGGTCCGCCAGAATTCCGGCAGCAGCGGCTCGATCCCCAGGACGCCGAATGGGACCGAGGCGCTCACCCGCACAATTCCGCTGGCACCACCCGCCCCATGACAGACCTCGCGCTCGATATCATTCAGTTCCGCCAAGAGTGCGGCACTGCGTTCATGGAACAGGCGCCCCTCGTCAGTCAGAGAGAGCCGTCGGGTCGATCGCTCAATCAGCCGCACGCCCAGCCGCTCCTCCATGCGGCCGATCAGCTTGCTGACCGTCGATGGTGTCATCAGGAGATGTCTTGCCGCCTCGGAGAAACTGCCAGCTTCGGCCACTCTCACAAAGACCTGCATCTCTCCCGCGCGATTATCCATATTCCTGAGCCCATCTGTGAATTGGAATCCAAGATTATGTGGAGGAAAAGCCGATTATCAAGCCCGTCCAAAAGCGGCATCGTTCAGCGATGATACGGTCACCCTGTCATTGTCATTCCCCATTAAGGAATATTCTGAGCTATGAAAAACATTCTTCTTCTGAATGGTGGCAAGGTCTTTGCGCATTCGCATGGCCGTCTGAACGATACATTGCATGATGTCGCGGTACGGGTGCTGACAGAAGCAGGTTTCGCGACACGCGAGACCAAAATCGACGCAGGCTACGATATCGAGCAGGAAGTCCGGAATTTTTTGTGGGCAGATCTGGTCATCTACCAGATGCCCGGCTGGTGGATGGGCGCGCCATGGATCGTCAAGAAATACATGGACGAGGTCTTTACCGCCGGTCACGGCACGCTCTACGCTAATGATGGGCGCAGCCGGGCCTGTCCCGAACGCAAATATGGCTCGGGTGGCCTGTTGGGCGGTAAGCGTTACATGCTGTCCCTCACATGGAACGCGCCGGATGATGCCTTTACGGATCCTGTGCAGTTCTTGGAAGGCAGAGGTATAGATGCTGTCTATTTCCCCTTTCACAAGGCCAATCAGTTTCTGGCACTGTCAGCCCTGCCGACCTTTCTGGCCACCGATGTCATGAAAGCCCCGGATGTCGACGGGACGATTGACCGTTATCGTAAGCATCTGTCGGAAACGCTGAATTTCGCACGTTCTTTGAAACAATAAACCTGCAGGCGAACCTGATGGTTGTTCCTGACATCTTGAAAAAACATGCTGATCTTGAAAGATAATATTCAGGAACTTCTGTTATTGAAAAATCATCTTTCGAAAGCCATCGGGAAAAGTTCTGGCAACCTGCTCTCCGGCCCTGGGGAACGAGGCAGGGATCATGAAACCCCTGCCCTACTCTTTATCAAATGCTTTTTATGCTCCGATGCGCTTGCTCAGAAATCGAGCGACGTCTTGACATAATACATGCCGCCATTGAACCCGTAGGGCGAATAGGAAGCATATTTGGCAAGGCCTTGCTGCGACTGGGCAATAGCCGAGGAAATACGGGTCGGGTATTTGTTGCCCAGGTTGTTCGCACCTATGCCAATGGTCCAGCGCGGAACAGGCTTGTAGTCAATTTCCATATTGGTAATGAAGGCGGGATTCTGCTCGAACGGCACGGAGCCCGGGCCTGTCGGCGCCGCCATGTAGGTCATGGAGCCATAGCGCATTTCCTGCACGAAAACCGACCACTTTTTATACTGCCAGTTCACGCTGATCTGCTCGCGGTTTTTCGGCGCGGCGTGTAGCACCATTTCCTTGGTATATTCGTTGACCAGGTTGCTCTTGCTCGAACGGATTTCGTTATCCGAGAAATTGATACCCATGGCAAAGCGGAACTTGCCGTAATGACTGGTATGCAGTGTGTAATCAGCAGTCAGGTCGCCACCGAATGTCTGGGTATTATACAGGTTGGCATAGTAGCTGATCGAAGTCACGTTACCCAGACCGGTAATATTACCCGAGTCAACGGCAAAACTCTTGGAGCTGCCCATCCGGTCATTAATGGCGATGTAGTACAGGTTGCCTGCTAGGTGGAAACCATCTACGGGGGTCGCATCAATCCCAATGGTATAGCTACGTGAATATTCACCCTTCAGGGGTGTCGCGCCATAGGACTTGGCCAGGGCACTGTTGGAGGGAACCTGATCCACAACATAGCCGGGATATGGCGCCGAATAGAAGTACGAAATCTCACCCAGCGTTGGCGGGCGGTAACCGGAATTGATGTTGGCGCGGATGGCCCAGTGCTTATTGAAGTTGTAGCGCGTGCCGACCGAACCTGTCTCGACGGTTGCCATGTTGCTGTAGTTGGCAACGCGGCCGCCCAGCGTCCATTCCCACTTTTTGGTGATATGGAAATCAAGGTTGGCAAAACCTTCGTACACGTCACGGTTCGTGTTCGATACGGCCAGCGCCGGATTGCCAGGGTGATCGGTTGCGCCCTGCCCACTCCACGACGCGGTCTCACCTTCGGTCATCTGGAAGGTATCGTGGCGGTATTCCGCACCGAACCGCAGGTTGATGTCCCTGGGCAGCAGGCCGGTATGGAACGAACGTGATCCCCTCAGCCCGGTTGTCAATTCGGTCGAGATCGACTTGCCATCATAAAAGGATGTCTGCGTCGGATCGTATGCATATGCGCCGCCAGACGTCAGCGAGGCATTTTCGGAATCCTTCGTACCGTATGTCTGCTGGTCACGCCCAAAGGTTACGTAAGCATCCCATGCGAAGCCGAATTTGCGCGTACGGATGCCATTATCAGTCTCGAAGTCGTACTGGTCCATGGTGATGTAAGGCTGGTTACCAGTAGGGTACAGAGCCGAATTAATCCATATATCATCACCGTTATTGGCACGATAGGTTTCAGCCACGTTGGCACGACGATGCGAAAAGGTGGACGTGCTGTAAAAATTGAACCCATGCCCAAGTGGCACGGACATGTTTTCGCTCAAGGTTTCCAGCGTACTCTTGGGCAGGCCCAGGCCACGCTGCACGTTACGGTCCGCCGTGGCATTACGCGGGTCGTTGGCAGAAAACAGGTTGCCATAGTAATCACCGCCACGGGTGGTAGGCAACTGGTGGGTCACCTGTGCCGCAAGGTCGAGGTAGCCGCCCCTGTTGCCGAGCGCCATGGCATAGCTGGCCGAGCCATCAAGCGCCTGGCCGTCGCCTGCGTAATAACCACTGTTCTTGAAGTTGACGGTGCCACCATGCGTATCGCGTTTGAGCACGATATTGACCGCACCTGCAATGGCGTCCTGTCCGTACAACGCAGAAGCACCTTCGGTCACCACTTCAATATGGTCGATCGCGGTGATGGGAATGAGCGAAATGTCAGCCGGCTCACTGCCCCAGTTTGTGCCTGCGTTGGCGTTGAAGTTGGCACCAATATGGCGACGATGACCGTTGACAAGGATCAGCGTATCATCCGGCGACTGACCACGGAGCTGCATGGTCTGAACAAAGGAGCTGGCACCGCCACCGGGCAGGGCTGCGGTGGTAATTGCCGGATTGGCCTGCGACAGCGCCGACAGCACATTGGTCTGGCCGGTCTTGAGCAGTTCCGCGCCCGTTACGACCGTAACCTGCGTGGTGCTGTGCTGTGCTGTGCCAGGTGAAAAGATGGAATTGGTCTGGTGACCGCCAACATGGATTTCTTCGGGGCGGCTCGATGCACGCAGGGCTGCGGGCATGGCCTGTTTGGGGGTGGGTGCCTTTTTATCGGCGGCAACCCGATAATGTTTTTGCACTGACGAAACGGTAGCGGTCGCGGCTTCACCTGCAAGCGGCACGAATGCGCCAAATGCTACCCCGGCCACCAGATATAACTTGTGCTTTGACAGGCGTGACATCTGCCTCTCCCCCCTTGGAACTCGACCGAAACGTTTCGCGTGAATATGTGTAATGATATGATGCGCATTCGTTATGATTTGGCGTCATATGAATTATTGATATGTTCCGAACCCGGATTGTTTCTTGCTTGCAGATAAAAAAATATATAATTGAAATTGTTTCGTTTTTTGTGCGAACGTTACTTTTCGTACAATATTGCCAAGTATCTGCAACCCTGCATCAGGCATGTTCGGGCGGTCCCGCACTGCGTATATGCAGCAGGTGTAGCGCACGACCTTCCATATGGCCTGCTCCTGGCACAATATGTTGACAGTTAAATAAAAGTCCTTAATGTCAAGCCTATAAATCCATAGAATATAACCTTTACGGAGTTCCCGTTGGATATACGCCGATTACAGGCTTTTATTAAGATTATTGACCTTGGCAGCATTTCGCGTGCGGCTGACCTGCTCAATATTGCTCAGCCCGCCTTAAGCCAGCAACTCGCCACACTTGAAAATGCTTTCAAGCAGAAGCTGGTCATCCGCAGCAAGAGCGGCGTAACCCCCACCACGGCCGGGGCGGAACTGTACCGGCATGCACAGACCCTGACCAAACAGTTCGACCGGGCCATGGTTGAAATCACGCAGGGTGCAGGTCCACTGGTGGGCAAGGTCTCGGTCGGACTCTCTCCCTACAGCGCGGGCTCCACACTTTCGGTCAAGCTATTGCAGCTCGTGCGCGAGCGCCTGCCCAACATCACCCTGCACCTGACCGAAAGCTTTGATGACATCTACAGCGAACTGATCATGACCGGGCGGCTGGACATGGCCGTGATCCATGGCGCTGGTCCCATCAAGGGGGTTATTTTCACGCCGCTGATGAAGGAAGAATTCTTCCTGCTTGCACCCCATGACCTGGAATTTCCCCAGAATGAAAAAGGGGCCGTGCAGCTTGCGGATATCGCTGACATTCCCCTTCTGCTTCCGCCCAAGCATAATTTTGTGCGCAAGAGCGTGGACATGGCCTTCATGCGCAAGCAGCTTGATCCCCGCATCGTGGCTGAAATCGAGGCGCTGATCACCCTGCAAGGCGCCATCGAGCAAGGCATCGGCAGCACCATCCTGCCCTGGTCGGTTGCCAGCCGCATTGTCATGCCGGGTAAGTCGCGCATCTTCCCGCTGCACAACCCCGTCATTCAGCAAGATGTTTCGCTCTGCATCCCCGAGATCATTCCCGAGACTGAGGCCTCGGTGGCCGTGCGCGAACTCCTCATCGGCCTTGCCAAGGCGATGGCCGCTTCACATAACTGGCCGGGTACCCAACCTTTCGATTAAGGGATCAGACCGGTACGCACCCGATATTGGGGCGGGTCAGTACATCGGGTTGCAACAGGGCCGCAAGCCGTTCGGGAGAAAGCAGTTGCTCCTCCGTGATCAGGTCCGTGACCTTGCGGTCTTCCGCCAGCGCACGCTTGGCAAGGGCCGAACAGGTATCATATCCCAGCACCGGCACCAGTGCGGTAATGATACCGATATTCAGGTCAAACAGATATTGGCACCGCGCCCGATCGGCAGAAATACCACTGATGCAGCGCGTGGTCAGGGTTTCGATGGCGGCGCGTAATATCTTGATCGATGTAAACAGGCAATAGCCGATCATCGGTTCAAACGGATTAAGCTGTAACTGGCCACCATCGGCGCACATGGTAATGGTCAGGTCGTGCCCCGCAACCAGATAGGCCACCTGATTGACCGCCTCGGGTATGACGGGATTGACCTTGCCCGGCATGATGGAAGACCCGGCCTGCACCGCGGGCAGCACGATTTCGCCCAAGCCCGTGCGCGGCCCGCTTGAGAGCAGGCGCAGGTCACTGGACATTTTCGACAGTTTGAGCGCCAGGCGCTTGAGCGCGCCTGAAAACAGCACGAAAGCGCCCACATCCGATGTTGCCTCGATCAGGTCGGGCGAACTGCTCATGGGTCGCCCGGTCAGGCTGCGCAGTTCCGCCATGACGGTAGAAGCATAGCGCGGGTCGGTATTCAGCCCCGTGCCAATGGCAGTACCACCAAGATTGACCTGCTCAAAGGCTGCGGCATGGGCCTTGATGCTTCTGATTTCTCCCGCCACAGCAGTCCGGAACGCCCCGAATTCCTGCCCCAGCGTCATGGGCACGGCATCGCGCAGTTGCGTGCGGCCAACCTTCAGGATCCCATCAAAGGTCTCTGCCTTTTTATCTAGTGCTTCGTGCAATCCTTCAAGGGCAACCAGCAGCGGATCAACCGCAAGCAACAGCCCCAGGCGGAGCGCCGTGGGGTACACATCATTGGTGGACTGCGCCATATTGACATGGTCATTGGGGTGCAGCACGCCATAGGTGCCCGGTTTTTCGCCCAGCAGCCCCAGGGCAACATTGGCAATAACTTCATTGGCATTCATGTTTGTCGAGGTACCCGCCCCGCCCTGCATGGCGTCTACCACAAACTGCTTATGACAGGAGGGGTTTTGCAGTATGTGCTGACAGGCACCATCAATGGCACTGGCGCGCGTGGGGTCGAGGTAGCCTAGCGCAAGATTGGCCCGCGCCGCAGCCTGCTTGACCACGACCAGCCCCCGCACCAGATCCGGAAAACTGCCGATGGTGTTGCCACTTATGGGAAAGTTATCCAGCGCACGCTGTGTATGCACGCCCCACAACACGCCCGGAGGCAATGTGACCTCGCCCAGCAGGTCGCGCTCGACGCGGGGGCCGGACTGCGCACCCATGGGGCTGGCCTTGCCTGTCAGGGTGCTAGCTGCGCCATCTCGTGCCGGAGCGGGCATATTAATCATTTTGATCTATCCACGTTGAGAATAACGCCAGGACGAGGGCATAAAAGCGCCCGCACCATGCAAATATTCGCCAGTAATGACATGATAACAGGCCAGAAAAACGCGCCGGATACAGCCATGTGCACAACCCCAGGGCTCGGCCTGAGCGTATCAGTCCGGCTGGATCTGCATGATCGTGGTGCCATATCCAACCAGCGCACCAGCCTGTCCCGTTACTGTAGCTACTGTGCCCGCAACCGATGCGCGAACAGGCAGTTGCAGGCTGTCCAGCGTGAGGAGCGCTACAATATCACCTTGCGCCACCTTTGCCCCGACCGGAGAAAAAGCGCTGTCGCGTTGCGGATGAGTCAGGCACAGATGGCCAAAATACGGCGTTTTCACCGCCACCAGTCCCGCCGACACATCGGGCTGCGCTGCTGTCGGGGCATCGGGGGCTGTGGCCCCGGATGCGGTCTGCCCCACACAAATCCGCAGCTTCAGCCCCGCTGCCTCGTTGCTCAGTTCCAGGCTTTCCAGCCCTGCCTGCGCCAGCCATGTCGCCATCTGGCCAATCTGTTCGGGTTCAGGCAGCCGATCAAAATGGGGCACCATCTGTCCGGACCGGTTGCTCATAAGGCTGTCCTTTTTGCAAGCCAGCGTTCAAGGTAGTGAATATCCACCCCACCCTGCGCAAAGGCGGGATCGGCCAGAAGGTCCTGATGCAGGGGGATATTGGTTGATATCCCTTCCACCTTCATTTCCGCCAGCGCCACGCGCATGCGCGCAATCGCCTGCTCACGGGTGGCGCCGTAACTGATGACCTTGCCGATCAGCGAGTCATAATAAGGCTGCACCGTGTAACCCGCCACGACATGCGTATCGACCCGGATGCCGGGGCCACCGGGCAGATCCCAGCGCGTGATGGTACCGGGCGAGGGCATGAAGGTGAACGGGTCCTCCGCATTGAGGCGGCATTCAATAGCATGGCCCTGCAGCCCGATATCCGCCTGCGCGATGCCAAGCCTCGCACCCTGGGCAATGCGCAATTGCTCGGCCACGATGTCGATGCCTGTTGTCTCTTCCGTAATCGGGTGCTCGACCTGTACGCGGGTGTTCATCTCGATAAAAGCGAACACGCCGTCTTCATACAGGAACTCAAACGTGCCTGCACCGCGGTAGCCGATACGCCTGCATGCTTCAGCACAGCGCGTGCCAATTTCTGCAATGGTTTGCGGTGTGATGCCAGGGGCGGATGCTTCCTCCAGCACTTTCTGGTGGCGACGCTGCAGCGAACAGTCACGCGCTCCCAGCCACAGCGCAGTGCCATGTGTATCACACAGAACCTGAATTTCGATATGACGTGGCTTCTGCATGAAGCGTTCAAGATACAGCGTCGGGTTGCCAAAGGCCTGCTCGGCCTCTTTTGCGGTGAGCGTTACGGCCTGTGCCAGGTCGGCCGCACGCTCGACCACGCGCATCCCGCGTCCACCGCCACCGCCAGACGCCTTGACGATAACGGGAAAACCTACGTCCAGTGCAATGGCCTTCACGGTCTCCATGTCAGCGGGCAGCGGCCCGTCCGATCCGGGCACGCAGGGCACGCCTGCCTCACGCATGGCGCGTTTGGCGGTAATCTTATCGCCCATCATGCGGATGGAAGCGCCGGTCGGGCCGATGAAGGTAAGGCCCGCTTTTTCCACAGCATCGGCAAAATCAGCATTTTCCGACAGAAAGCCGTAGCCGGGATGAATGGCCTGCGCCCCGGTCAACCGGGCGGCAAGCAGTAGCCCGTCGGTGTCGAGATAGCTGCGGGCAGCCGCGGCAGGGCCAATGCACAGGGCTATATCAGCCTCGTGCACATGACGGCTGTCGGCATCGGCTTCGGAATACACGGCCACCGTCTCCAGCCCGAGCTGGCGGCAGGCGCGCTGTATGCGCAATGCAATCTCGCCGCGATTGGCGATCAGCACCCGGTTGAAACGTGGGGTCTCACTCATGACAGCCGGAACAGGGGGGTGCCTGCCTCCACTTCGGTGCCATCTTCCACCAGCACGGCGGCGATCTTGCCAGCCTGCTCGGTACGGACGGCGTTGAATACCTTCATGGCCTCAACCAGCCCGACTTCCTGCCCGGCCCGCACCGCCTGCCCCACCGTGACAAACGGCGGCGCACCTGGCGTGGGCGAGAGATGGAACACGCCATAGGACGGAGCGGTAATGACCGTCTCCGCCACCACGCATGCCTCTGCTGACTGCGGGAGCGCTGCGGGCGTCCCCACCACGGGACTCACCACGGGGGGGGCAGATGGCGCAACCTCAGGCTGCGCGCCGCCGCCACGGGTGATGCGGATGCGGCAGCCGCCTTCCTCAACCTCCAGCTCCGTAACCGGAGCCGTGGCCAGCAGGTCGATCAGCCGCCTGACATGCGTGAGATCCACCGTCCTTACGCCGCGCCGGATGTCTTCTTGGCGAAGTTCAGGCCGCCCACGACCTGCATGGTCGGCAGTACTTCCATGAAACTGACATTCATGCGCTGCGGTGACATGACGGCGAAGGCGACGGAGTTTGCAATATCTTCGGGCAGCAGGGACTCATATTCATCAAAGAAGCGCTTCTTCGCCTCTTCCATGTTGCCGATCAGACGGCCGAACACTTCGGTTTCGCAACGCGCGGGCGAGATTTCGGTCACGCGGATGCGGTGGCCGAACAGGTCGCAGCGCAACTGCTGCGAGAGCGAATGCACGCCTGCCTTGGTGGCATGATAGACCGTGTTGCCGCCAGCAAAGGCATAATGGCCTGCAATGGAGGTGATGTTGACGATATGCCCGCGATCACGTTCGATCATGCCCGCCACCACAAGGCGGGTCAGTTGCAGCACCGCACGCAGGTTCACGTCCACCAGCGCATCGATATCCTCGGGCGTGGTGTTGGTGATGTTGCCCGTGCGCGACTGCCCGGCATTGTTGACCAGGATGTCGATCGCGAGCGTCTTGACCAGCGCCTCGATCCCCGCCTGATCGGATACGCTGACGGCATGCACGATGCAGCCGGTTTCCTGCGAAAGCTGCTCCAGTCGGGCCGCGTCACGCGCCAGGGCATGAACCTCAATCCCTTCCAGCGCCAGGCGGCGCACGATCTGCGCGCCAATGCCAGAAGATGCGCCAGTGACGAGGGCGGTACGGTACGGCTGGTTGCTCATGGTAAGAAAACCCGATCCTGAACAGAAAAACTAATACCACCCGGCCTACAGCGGATACCGGATGTTCAGCTATTGACCGGCATGCTAACGGCCATGAACAGCTTGCGCCAAGAGCACTTCGTTCTCACGCCATAACATAATATGATGGCCCGGCTATCATGCTGATCCATAAGATTATTCAATAGCCTCACAACCATAATGGCACTGGCCATTGTTACGTAAACGCTCATACTCTTGCATTAGGCACTTCATGCCGTGAAACCTATATTGTTACGGTTCAGGCTCAATAACCAGCGCCATTCCAGGGACTGTGTATTTTGAACACGGATATAAAGAACGATGTGGCGCGCAATATGGCTGGGG
>NZ_BANE01000169.1 GCF_000964405.1 Novacetimonas hansenii JCM 7643 | reverse complement strand
CTTCAGAAGACGCCGCCTTTTTGGAAAAAGGCGGCACCCAAAAATTTTTCTTGTTTTTTATCAACGAGTTGCTTTCAAACAGTCTCTTAGGAAGGCTTTTCAAAATGTTGCCATTTTGGAAATGGCACCTCCAGACTCTTTACTGCAAACCCGTTCAATACGCTCCCATTCCATACGGGCTATCATCAGATATCCATAAAACTATCATAATAATGTGCGATAATATTTACATTCTAGCACATAAAAACGCCTGCCTTTACGGCCGGACGCACCGGAAAAATCTCCTCCTGCAAGCAGTAACACCCCTTATGGCATCAATCCGGTTTTGATCCAGCCTCCTGCGCGACATGCAATTGTACCTTATTGTCCTGCAGAACCTGCCGGATACGTGCCGATGGGGGACGATCTGTAAAAAATCCATGGATGTTCGACAGGTGCCCCAACCGCCCCATCGGGCGACGCCCGAACTTGCCTTGATCGGCCAGCAGAAACACCTTGCGCGCGTTACGCATCATCGCCTGCGCGATATTGATCTCATCCGCATCGAAATCCAGCAGCGTACCGTCTTCCTCAATCCCGCTGATGCCGATCACCGCGAAATCGGTCCGATACTGGTCAATGGAGGAACTGGCCGTTGAGCCCGTAATGCCCCCATCGGAAAACCGTACCTGCCCACCGGTGACAATCACCTGAAAATCAGTGCGTGAAGACAGGGTGGAGGCGACATGCAGGTTATTGGTAATAACCCGCAGTGACCTGTGCTGGCGCAATGCCCGTGCGAATGCCTCGGTCGTGGTGCCGATACTGATGAACAGGGAGGAATTGTCGGGAATGGCGCGTGCCGCGATCTGTCCTATCGCTTCCTTGGCGTTGCGATTCAGGACCTGCCGTTCGGCATAGGCAATATTTTCAACCGAGGACGCAAGCCCCGCCCCACCATGGTGACGGGCCACCAATCCCTGCCGCGCCAGGGCATTGACATCACGACGGATGGTCTGGACCGCCACATTCAGACGTTGGGCAAGGTCTTCGTTGGAGACATACCCCTGAAGGCGCACGAGCTCCATGATCTCGCGATGCCGTTCTTCCGCCGATACGCTGGCCATACGTCGTCGATCCCGCTCTTGCCATTCTTTACCGATCCCAAAGCACAGGAGCGGTGTCATCATAATCTATAGCAATTCAGGAACATGCAAAACAGCGGGCCGGATCATCGGAACATATCTCCCGCGCCCCGGCCCCTGAAATCACACTGAAATCACACCATCAGATCAGGAAGATGCAACCGTCCGGCCTGTCGCCCCAAGATCTGCGAATGTCTGATCAAGGCGGGAGACGATGCTGTTTTCACCAACACGCAGCCACTTACGCGGGTCATAGACCTTTTTCAGTGGCTTGCCGGTGGAAGGCGATATCTGGTGACGGAATGCCTCAGGGTTTTCCAGCACATATCCCCCGACACCTTCGGCAAAGGCAAACTGGATGTCCGTGTCGATGTTCATCTTGAACACGCCATAGGACACCGCCTCGGCAATCTGGCGCTGTTCGGAGCCGGAACCACCATGGAAGACAAGTGCGAGCGGACGTTCCCCCTGCCCCGTCGCCTCTGACACGGCCTGTTGTGAATGCAGCAGGATTTCAGGACGCAGTTTCACATTGCCCGGCGCATACACGCCATGCACATTGCCAAAGGACGCGGCGATCGTGACAAACCCAAGCGGCGAAAGCTCGTTATACGCACGCAGCACATCGGCCGGTTGGGTATAAAGATGGGCATTGTCCGCACCGTCATCAAGGTCATGCCCGATACCATCTTCCTCGCCCCCGGTAACGCCAAGTTCGATTTCAAGGCCGATCCCAAGCGGGGCCATGCGGCGCAGGAATCTAGCGCATTCAGCGATATTATCGTCCAATGGCTCGGCCGAAAGATCGATCATGTGCGACGAAAACAGCGGCTGCCCGGTTGCATGGACGGCGGCCTCACTCTCGTCGATCAGGTCTGACACCCACGGCAGAAGCTTGCGATCGGCATGATCGGTATGCAGGATCACGCACACCCCATATGCCGCCGCAAGTGTATGCACATGCCGCGCCGCAGCCACCGCGCCCAGAACACGGGCGCGATGCTGGTCCTTCATCCCCTCGCCCGCATAAAAACGCGCGCCACCGTTCGACATCTGGATAATGACGTCGGAACGGTTGCGGGCGGCGGCCTCCAGCACGGCATTGATGCTGTCGGTGCCCACGACATTGACCGCAGGCAGGGCATATCCCTCGCTACAGCATGTCGCGACCAGCTTGCGATAGTTTTCACCCGTAACCACCCCAGGAGGCAGGGAAGGACGTGCGGAATGTGCCATGATCGAACCAGCCTTTCTTTGTTCTTGTTTTTTTATCGCCAGGTTTTCGTGGAAAAATCGTGATGCCCCTCGACAAAGCGAAGAGTTCCCGATTTTGAACGCATGACCAGCGAATGGGTAATGGTCCATCCGTTGTTCTGCGAAATCCCGCGCAGCAACGTGCCGCCCGTAACACCGGTTGCCGAAAACAGCACATCGCCACTGGCAATGTCCGTCAGGTCGAGCTTGCGCGACGGGTCCGCACCGGGATTCATCTTCTTTGCACGTTCAAGCTGGGTGTCATCCTCAAACAGAAGACGCCCCTGCATCTGCCCATGCACACACCGCACGGCAGCAGCGGCCAGCACACCTTCGGGCGCCCCGCCGGAGCCGAGATAGATATCGACCTCGTTATTCTCAAGACATGCGGCAATGGCGGCTGCCACGTCACCATCGCTGAGCAGCGTCACGCGTGCGCCCATCGAACGTGCCCGCCCGATAATGTCCTCATGCCGGGGACGATCCAGCGTACACAGCATCAGTTCACGGATATCCTTGCCTTTGGCTGCGGCAAGGGCCTTGAGGTTGGCTTCGACACTTGCATCAAGGTCAACGACATTTTCCGGCAGGTTCGGCCCCACCACAATCTTGTCCATATAGATGTCTGGCGCGTGAAGGAAATGCCCCTCTTCCGCCAGCGCCACCACCGTCAGTGCGTTGGGCAGGTTCTTGGCGCAAAGGTTGGTCCCCTCCAGCGGGTCCACGGCGATGTCCATCGCGGGACCACCTGCGCCTACACGCTCGCCGATGAACAGCATCGGGGCCTCGTCCATTTCGCCCTCGCCAATGACGACGGTCCCGTTGATGGCGACTGTGTCAAAGGCGCGTCGCATCGCCTCCACCGCCGCGCCATCGGCCTCGTTCTTCTTTCCGCGCCCGGTCCACGCAGAGGCCGCGACAGCCGCCGCCTCCGTCACGCGCACCAGTTCAAGGGCAAGATTTCGGTCGGTGACCTGATAGTGGGTTGGCGTGACGGTCATTAAAACAGTCCTTCCTGTATGATTTTCTTATGATCGCTCAAGCGGCGACCGTGCTGGTCAAGGTGCGTTTCACAGCCTGATGCCACCCCTGGACCAGTACATCGCGCTGATCGGCGGGCATCCCCGGTTCAAACAGGCGGCCCTGTGTCCAGGTTCCGGCCAATTCAGGAATACTATCCCACACCCCAACGGCAAGTCCCGCAAGGAATGCCGCACCCAATGCGGTGGTTTCCACCTGCCGGGGACGCTCCACCGGGGTCTGGAGCATATCGGCAAGGAACTGACAGAACCAGTCATTGACGGACATCCCGCCATCAACACGCAGCGCGCTCAGTTTCCCGCCACCATCCTCGAACATGGCCCCGACCAGATCGAGCGTCTGGTACGCCACCGATTCCAGCGCCGCGCGCGCAATATGCGCCGCCGTGGCATCCAGCGTCAGCCCGCAGATCAGGCCGCGCGCATCCGGGTCCCAGTGCGGCGCGCCCAGACCCACGAACCCCGGCACCATATAAACACCATGGCTGTGTGGAACGCGGGTCGCCATGTCATCCGTCTGTGACGCATGGGTGATGAGGTTCAGCCCGTCACGCAGCCAGCGGATCGCGGCACCTGCAACAAAAATTGACCCTTCGAGGGCATAGGTGGTGGTCTCACCGATGCGATAGCCGATGGTCGTCAGCATGCGGTTGTGCGACATGACCGGACGCTCACCAGTATTAAGCAGCGCAAAGCAGCCCGTGCCATATGTGGCCTTGACCATACCCGGTTCAAAACATGCCTGCCCCACCAGCGCCGCGTTCTGGTCCCCCGCCATCCCCGCCACCATGATCGGGTGGCCAAACAGGGCGGGATCGGTTTCGCCGAATGGTTCGCTGTTACCCTGGATACGCGGCAGGATCGCACGCGGGATATGGAACAGGTTCAGCAGGTCATCATCCCACGCACCGGTATGGATATTGCACAGCAATGTCCGCGAGGCGTTGGTGATGTCGGTTGCGTGTACCTTCCCCCCCGTCAGCCGCCACAGAAGGAAGCTGTCGATGGTACCACACGCAAGCTCTCCGGCCTCTGCACGGCGGCGGGCGTCAGGGACGTTATCAAGAATCCAGGCAAGCTTGGTCGCCGAAAAATAGGGATCAAGCAGCAGGCCCGTCCGTTCACGCACCAATGCCTCATGACCCTCCTGGCGCATGCGCGCGCACTGGGCCGTCGTCCGGCGGTCCTGCCACACGATTGCACGGTGGACCGGCTCGCCCGTCTTGCGGTCCCATACGACAATGGTCTCGCGCTGGTTCGTGATCCCGATGGCCGCGATCTGTTCCGCGCCGCCAACCTGTTCCATCGCCTCACGCGCGGTGGATACGACGTTGCTCCAGATCTCGATGGGATCATGTTCTACCCAGCCATGGTCCGGGTAATGCTGCTGAAATTCCACCCGCGCCGTGGCAAGTGCCGCAATTTCACGATTGAACACGATGCTGCGTGTCGATGTCGTGCCCTGGTCAATGGCGAGAATCTTGTTCTTCTTGTTCATTGTCGTCTCCTGTCCCATCGGGATGCAGATATCGCAAAGTGCGGCAACGTCAGGCCGCAATGAAGGATGTCAACGCGCCAGAAGCTTTTTCTGCACATAGGCATCAAGGCGGGCAGCGTCCTCATCCGTGACATGCAGACCCATGCGCGAACGGCGCCACAGGATATCGTGCGCAGTTTCGGCGCGCTCGTGCGTCATGAGGTAATCAATTTCACGCGCAGTCAGGCCCCCGCCGAAGCTTTCGCCCATATCCGCCGCCGATTTCGCATCGCCCACGATGTCCGTCGCCCGCGATCCATAGTTGCGCACAAGGCGCCAGTGCTGGTTGGCATCCAGGAACGGGGCCGCCCGTGCAAAGCGCGCCAGCGCCCCTTCGAACCCGCCTTCGCCAAGATCCCCGCCCGGCAGGACCCGGTCCGCCGTCCACCCGGACGCCGAAAGGACAGGCAGGAAAGGACGCAGCTTTTCGATCGCATGTTCGGCAAGGCGGCGATAGGTCGTGATCTTGCCCCCAAAGATCGACAGCAACGGGGCCTGCCCATTGGCGGCGTCGATATCAAGTACATAATCACGTGTCACAGCCGACGCATTTTTTGAAGCATCGTCATAAAGCGGCCGCACACCGGCATAGCTCCAGACCACGTCGGCGGGTGTCACAGGCGTCTTGAAATAGCGGCTGACGCTTTCGCACAGATAGCTGATTTCCTCGCCCGAGATCTCGACCTTGCCCGGTGCCTGTGTCCATGGGACATCAGTGGTGCCGATCAGGGTAAATTTCTGCTCATACGGGATGGCGAATACGATGCGCTTGTCCGGGTTCTGCAGGATATAGGCCTGGTCACCCTCAAATATGCGCGGCACGACGATGTGACTGCCCTTGACAAGACGTACCTGCTTATCGGTCTGGATGCAGGCGCGCTCGCGCAGGATCTCGCTCACCCATGGGCCACCGGCATTGACCAGAATGCGCGCACGCACGATTTCGCGCGTGCCGTCACGGGTGTTCTCTATCTCCACTTCCCACACGCCATCGACGCGACGCGCGCCAAGCATGCGGGTACGTGTGCGTATGTCGGCCCCACGCGCCGCGGCATCCATGGCATTGAGCACCACAAGGCGACTGTCCTGCACCCAGCCATCGGAATAGGAAAACCCTTTGACACATGTGCCATTCAACGGCGCGCCGACCGGGTTGGTGGTGAAGTCGATAGATTTCGACTTCGGCAGGGTCATCTGCTTCCCCGCAAGATGGTCGTACAGGAACAGCCCGACCCGCAGCATCCATGCCGGTCGCGCCTGTGGCGTATGGGGCAGGATGAAACGCATCGGCCAGATAATATGCGGCGCAATGCGCAGCAACCGCTCACGTTCGATCAGGGCCTCGCGCACCAGACGGAATTCATAATATTCCAGATAGCGCAGGCCGCCGTGAATCAGCTTTGTGCTGGCGGACGAGGTATGACTTGCAAAGTCATCCTGCTCCACCAGCAGGACGGAGGCACCACGGCCGACGGCATCGCGCGCGATGCCTGCACCGTTGATCCCTCCCCCCACGATCAGCATATCAACAGTCGTGCCGTTATCGCGCGGCATCCCGGACGATGCCTGGGACGTTTCATCCATGGACAGCATGTGCGTAATTCCTCCTGCCATGTTCGTAAACGAACATTTAGGGGTTATCAACATCAGTCCCGCACTTAATTTCATTGATCTACATCAAGTGAAGGATTCCATAAAAACCATTCTATATAAACCTTATTCTGGCAGAAATCAGGCAGATAGACATTTTTCATCGGGCATGAATGCGCGATTCCGCGCATTCGCCCGTATGTCACAATATAATGCTGCAATGCACAAAATACTTTATAAGAACATGTTAAGGGCATGTATTCAGCGTTTCATAAAAAATTATATAATATTTTTTCATCACATTTCCTTATGAACCAAAAATAATCATTTTTAAGGTTCATATGTTCGTTTAAGAACATGATAGATCACAAAGATCGCGTGACAGCGGTCCATGCCGACCGTTTCCCATTGACCGAATAATAAAAGAACAAAGTAGGTCCGATGTTCACAAACCGACAATTCTTCGGGGAACTGATCTCCGAATGTCTCGCCGTCATGATTATCGTCCTGATCGGCGATTCCGTTGCCGCCATGTACACGTTATATGACCCCAGCCCCTATAAACTGTCATATTGGGGGGTCTGTATCGTCTGGGGGCTTGGCGTTACCATTGCCATCTATATCACCGGCAGCGTATCGGGCACCCACGCCAATCCGGCGGTTTCCATCTCTCTTGCGCTGTATCGCGGCTTTCCATGGAAAAAAGTGCTTCCCTACTGCATGGCGCAGGTCATGGGGGGCCTGATCGGGGCGATTCTTGTCTATACGCTGTATCAACCGGTCATCGACCATTACAATCTGGCACATCACCTTGATCGTGCGATTGATGGCGGGGCGGCAGGTGTATTCTTTACCCATCCGGGGGAATTCGTAACCCCCATGCACGCGTTCGCGGATGAAGTCATCCTGACGGCACTGCTGCTGTTCGGCATCTTTGCCGTGACGTGCGAATATAACACGCAGGCCCCGCAAGCAAACTCCAGCGCGCTGATCATCGGATTGCTTGTCGCATCCATCGGCGCCTGCGCGGGCTATCTGGAGGGATGGGCCATCAACCCCGCCCGTGATTTCGGGCCGCGCCTGTTCTGTTTCCTCAGCGGGTGGAAATATTCCGCCCTGCCGGGACCAGACAATTTCTGGTGGGTCCCGATCGTCGGCCCCCTGTGTGGCGGGGTGATCGGGGCTGGTGCCTATCAGTTCCTGGTGCGTCCGTTCATTCCCCGTTACGCTGCCACCACGGCACAACAGGCAACAGCGGGACAGGTCACCGACCACGAAGACATCCTGCATATCCCCTGATACCCTGACATATCAGGAACATATCGGGCCGGGTGACATTCCTGTCATCCGGCCCGACGTTTTTTCATGATGGTTTGCGAATGACAGTGCGAATGGCGAAATTGCTCTGGATACGGGCAACGCCGGGCATGCGTGACAGCTCCTCTTTATGGATACGTTCATAATCGGCGGTGTCACGCACCTCCACCCGCAGGAGATAGTCCGCATCCCCGGTCATCAGGTAGCATTCGCGCACATCAGGACAATCGCGCACCCTTGCCTCGAACCGGCGCTGACATTCATCGGTCTGGCGTTCCAGTGTGATATGCACGATCACGGTGGTCATGCCATGGACCGAACGTTCGTCGATCATGGCACGATAACCGCAGATGATGCCCTGCTTTTCCAATAATTTGACCCGTCGCAGGCATGCCGAGGGCGACAGCCCGACCTTCTGCGCAAGGTCCGCGTTCGTCATCCGTCCATCATGGGAGAGATGACGCAGGATGGAATCATTCACCCGGTCCACGATCATGATACAATATTCCGCCATTCTTCGCATTTATGTGCGTAACATGACGATATCTTGGCATATTCTGCCATTGAATGGCAGGACATTTCGTTTTGATCCGGCATAGGATTTTTCATGCCTTCCACTGTGCCGGAATCCGTGCCCGTGTCGCCTTCCCCTTCCACCACAGCTTCCTCGCACTGGCCACGTCATCGTGCTGGCGCGACCCTGCGGATCGACCTCGATGCGATTGCAGCCAATTACCGCCTTGTGCGCGACAGGGTCAGCCCCACCACGATCTGCGCCGCCGTGGTCAAGGCCGATGCCTACGGGCTGGGCCTGACGCAGGTGGCCCCGGCATTGCAGCGCGCGGGCGCGGATCATTTCTATGTCGCGCACCTTGAAGAAGGGATCGCCCTGCGTCGTCATGTCACCCCCGCGACGCGGATTTTCGTCCTGCATGGCCCCCTGCCGGATACGGAAGAGGAATTCACCGCACACGACCTGACGCCTGTCCTCAACTCCGCCGGGCAGGTCGCGGGCTGGCGTGCGCTGGCGCGGCGTCTGGACAGGGTGCTGCCTGCCGTCATACAGCTTGATACAGGCATGTCGCGTTTTGGCCTGTCGATGGCGGATGTACGCGCCATCGCTGATGATGCCGGCCTGCTGGCGGGGATCCGGCCGGATCTGGTCATCAGCCACCTTGCCTGTGCGGATACACCGCAAAATCCGGCCAACGCGCAACAACGCGCGCGCCTGTTGGAAATGGCGGCCATGCTGCCTGCCGCCCCGCTGGCGCTTTCGGCGTCCTCAGGCATTTTCCTTGGTCCAGACTATCATTTCGACATGGTCCGTCCCGGTGCGGCACTGTATGGTATCGCCCCGAACGAGGCCACCGCCAATCCCCTGCGCCCGGTCGTCCGGCTTAGCGCACGTATCCTGCAGGTCCGTGACATCGTGGCCGGTGACGGTGTGGGATATGGCCTGACCTATCGTGCATCCGGCCCGCGCCGGATCGCAACAATCGGGGCGGGCTATGCCGATGGCTGCCTGCGGCAGGGCGCACACCATGGCGCCGCATGGTTCGGGGCGACGCGCCTGCCGATCCTGGGCCGTATTTCCATGGATTCGATCACCATCGACATCACCGACGTCCCGGTGGGGCAACTGGGTCCGGACATGGCAGTGGACCTGCTTGGGCCGCATTATGATGTCGATGCGGCAGCACGTGCCGCAGGCACGATCGGTTATGAGATCCTGACATCGCTCGGCCATCGCTATCACCGGGCCTATGTGGCCGGGGGCTGATATTTTTCCTTAATCCTACCTTTGCACGAAAGCACAAGCGCAATGAAAATCATCGTTCTGGGCAGCGGTGTCGTCGGCGTTACATCGGCGTGGTATCTGGCGCAGGCGGGGCATGAGGTGACGGTCGTGGACCGTCAGCCCGCCGCCGGTCTGGAAACCAGTTTCGCCAATGCGGGACAGGTCTCCCCCGGTTATTCCGCCCCATGGGCCGGGCCGGGCGTGCCGCTGAAATCCGTCAAGTGGCTGCTGATGAAATATCGCCCGTTCGTGTTCTGGCCAATGCCGGACCCGCACCTGTGGTCGTGGATGGTGCAGATGCTCGAAAACTGCACGACCGCCGCCTATGACCGTAACAAGGGGCGGATGGTGCGCCTTGCGGAATATAGCCGCGATGTCATGCGCGACCTGCGTTCAAGCACCGGCATCACCTATGACGATCGCCAGCAGGGTACGTTGCAGGTTTTCCGCACGCAAAAACAGGTGGATGCCGCCGCAGGCGATATCCGTGTGCTGGAACAGTATAACGTAGGGTATGAAGTGCTTGACGCCGCCGGATGTATCGCGGCGGAACCTGGACTGGTCAGCGCACGTGACAAGATCGTCGGGGGCTTGCGCCTGCCGGGGGATGAAACGGGAGACGCGTTCAAATTCACCCAGAACCTTGCCGCCATGGCGCAAAAGGCCGGGGTGACGTTCCTGTATGATACGAAAATCCGTGCCCTGCATAACGAGGGCGGGAAAATCACCGGTGTACAGACCAGCCGCGGCCTGCTGAGCGCGGATTCCTATGTCCTGTCACTGGGCAGTTATTCGCCCGCGATGGTGCGCGCGCTGGGACTGGACCTGCCGATCTATCCCGTCAAGGGCTATTCCATCACCACCCCGATCATTAACGAGGCGCGCGCGCCGGTTTCCACGGTGATGGATGAAACGTTCAAGATCGGGATCACCCGCCTTGGCAACCGGACCCGTGTGGGCGGGACTGCCGAACTGGCCGGGTTCAGCACACGCCTGCGCAAACCCCGGCGCGAAACGCTGGAACATTCCCTGACGGACCTGTTCCCCGGTGGCAACAACCTGTCGGATGCCACATTCTGGACGGGCCTGCGCCCCATGACGCCCGATGGCACGCCCATCATCGGTCGCACGCGTTATGATAACCTGTTCCTCAATACCGGCCATGGGACGCTGGGCTGGACCATGGCCTGCGGGTCGGGCCGTGTGCTGGCGGATATCATGTCCGGGCGCATGCCGGAAATCCCGTTCGAGGATCTGGGCCTCGTACGGTACGGACGCTGAAACCTTCGGGAACCGGCAGGCCAGGTCCGGCCACCGGTTCCCGGAACCAGCAATCGCGGCAATAGCACAGGCATTCGGGTAAATTTGTATCCAAGGGCGTCCAGAGGCCAGGAACACCACCTGTTTCAAAAAAAGCCCCCCTATCCCAGCCCGACCCACGACAGTACGCCACACAGGACCAGCCCGCTCACCCCGATCAGCGTTTCAATCACCGACCACGTGGCAATTGTTTGCGGCACGCTCAGGCCCAGTGCCTCCTTGACCTGCCAGAAGCCCGAATCATTCAATGGTCCGAACATCACCGCCCCCGCGCCGGTGACGATGACCATCAGTTCTGGCGACACGCCCTGCCCATGCAACAGCATCGGCCCGACGACACCTGCGGTGGTCCCCATTGCAACCGTAGCCGACCCCACCGCAAGGCGCAGAGCCGCCGCCATCAGCCACGCCAGCAGCAGGACGGGAATATGCATCCCGATCGCAGCCGTCGTGATGGTGGTGGACAGGCTGCTATCCATCAGTTCCTGACCGAACCCGCCGCCTGCACCAATCATCAGAAACAATGACGCCAGTGGCCCAAGGCTGTCATTACTCAGCCGCAGTATCTCCTGCCGTGACATCCCCTGCCGCAGGCCAAGGGTATAGAAAGACAGGATAACCGAAAGCACCAACCCCACATTGGCATCTCCGGCGAAACGCAGGATCGTGCCCGATATACTGCCCGGTGCGCAGGCCAATCGCGCGACGGATCCCCCCATCATCAGCGCGACAGGCGCCACCATCGTCAGCAGCGTGACAGCAAACGATGGCATGGACCGCCGGGCCGGCGATGGTGCGACCACAACCGCATCATGTGGGTTGGCCGCCAGACGTGGAACGATGAATGCTGCATAAAGCGGGCCGGATATGATCGCGATGGGAATACTTAGTGCAATACCCAGCATGATCAGATGACCGATATCCGCATGATAGGCCGCAAGCGCGAACATTGCCCCGGGATGCGGCGGGACCAGCCCCTGCACCACCGACAGGGCCGCCGTCATCGGCAGCGCCACGCGCAGCATCGGCAACCCGGTCCGCCGCGCAACCGACATCGCCAGGGGGACAAGAACGACAAAACCGACCGTAAAGAAGACAGAAATCCCGACCAGCAGCCCGATCACCATCATGGCCCATGCCATGTGCCGCCGCCCCGACAGACGCACGACCGTCAGTGCAATCTGGTCCGCCCCACCTGAAACCTCCAGCATCTTTCCCAACATCGCACCAAGCGCGATGACCGACGCGACCTGCCCCAAAACCTGCCCCGCCCCATTTTCAAAGGCAGCGATCACATGCGTGGGCGACATGCCGGCGCACAGGCCAAGGAACAGCGACGTCACGAACAGGGCGATGAACGGATGCAGCCTGCATCGCTGGATCAGGACCACCGCCATGGCGATGGAGGCCCCGACGGTCAGGAAGGCCAGTGAAACCGGCATCCGCCAGCATCCTCCCCTGACTGGCGCGCGTTACCCATGTGATCGGGCATGCCCTTGCGACGATAAAGGCGCGGCGTCGCCGACATCGTGTGCCCAGCCCCCACCCAGCGCCCGCGCCAGATGGATGCTCGCCAATGTCTGCATCTCCTCATTACGCAGAACCTGTTCACGCGCATCAAGTTCATCAAGGCGGGCACGCAGGATGTCCTGCATCATGCGCTGCCCCCCTTCATACAGGCCTGTCACATCGCGCACGTTACTTCCCGCCTGTGACACGGCAATGGCAAGGTCATGGCCACGGGCATCTGCACTGGTGCGGGCCTCATACGCATCTTCGACTTCTGCCAGAGCATTGAGGACGGTGCGGTCATACCCGGCCACGGCGGCATCCAGGCGGGCATGGGCGGCATGGATGCGTGCATGCACCCGCCCGGCAGTAAAGATCGGCAGGTAAGTCGTCAGCGCGATCAGGCCACCGGTACCCGAAAGCCCGGGAATACCGTCAAAGCGCAATCGCCCGTCCCCCCCGAAAAATTCCAGCCCGAAACGGGGCAACAGGTCTGTCTTGGCGCTTTTGAGCCGTTGCAGCGCCGCGTCCACCTCGTCACGTCGTGCCAGCACATCGGGACGTCGGGCCAGCACGCTGTCGGGCATCTCCCCCACGGGGGCGGCTGGCACAAAGAACGCGCCTGGTGACGGCAGTGAGGGCGCACTTTCAGGCGCCTGGCCTGACAGGATCGCAAGCCTGCGCCGATGCAGGTCATATTCCGCCACCAACAACGGACGTTGCGCCTGCTGAAGCGACAGTTTTTCATCCACGGCGCGCATGTCGGCCGAAACCGCCTGCCCCGCCGCAAAACGCGCCTGGGTATAGGTGCGCAGGCGTTGCAATATACCAAGACTGCGATCAAGCAGGTCGATCTGACGCTGTATCCCCTGCGCCCGGAGATAGTTTTCCGCCACATCCGCCGCAACCAGCATCTGCATGCCATGATATGCAGCCTGCTGTCCCAACATCAACGCACGCGCGGCCCGGCTGTCGGCATGGCGACCACCGAACAGGTCCGGTTCCCACGATGCCCCGATCCCTGCCAGATGGCCATCATTGGCCGGGTCGCCGTCGGACATCTGTGACAGGGCGGCAGGATTGCGCCAGCTCATCCCGCCACCGCCAATGTTCCCTGTCGCCCCGACCGTGGGATACAGCGCCGAACGCGCGATCACATGCGCCGCACGCGCCTGCAGTACATTGTCACGGGCAATACGGATGTCTGGATTTGCGGCAAGTGCCGCCTCCACCATCCGGGTCAGGGCCGGGTCATTCCATGATCGCCACCATGTCGTAAGGTCCGTCGCCGGGTCGGTTCCGGCCGGGGCCTGCACGAAATGCGACGGGGGTGTCACACGCGATAAGGGCACGGCGGTATGGAACGGCGAACATCCACCGGCCATCGCCGTAACCACAAGCCCGGCCACAAGGCTGATGTTACGCGAAAGTCTCTTTTTCATTATCCCTGCCTTGCCAGCATGGAGCGGAAGCGCATGAGCGCACAGAACAGGAAGACCACCCCCGTCACCACGATCGTCAGCAATGGGACAGCAATCGTCCCCAGCCCCGCGCCGCGATAAAGAATGGCCTGCGACAGGTTCACGAACTGTGTCGTGGGCAGGAACCGCACGATCATGCGGATCACGGTGGGCATGTTTTCCACCGGCGTCGCCGCCCCCGACAAAAGATAGGCCACGGCATAGACCGGCACCGCCAGCAGCCCGAACTGCGGCATCGTCGGCGCCACTGTCGCCAACATGATCCCAAGCGACGTCACCGAGAACAGATAGATCAGCGCGCATCCTGCAAACAGCGGAACCGATCCCGCCAGCGGCACGCCAAGCCACACATGCACCACCAGCCATAATGACAGCATGGTGGCGACAAAGATCACGAACCCGTTGGTCGCGATCTTGGAAATCGCAATCTCGCTGGCGGAAACAGGCATGACCAGAAGATGTTCGATCGTGCCATGCTCACGCTCACGGATGACCGCCGCCCCCACCAGAATGATCGACAGGATGGTAATGTTCGTCACAATCTGCATCACGGATGTGAACCACTGCGATTCCCCGTTGGGGTTAAAGCGGATGCGGCTTTCAGCCCGAAACGGGATGACATCGGACAGATAGGCCGAATGCAGGACGGATTCGACCTCTCCCATGAAAATTCCGTCAAGATACGTCGTGCCAAGCCCCGCCTGCGTCATCGCCGTGGCGTCCACCAGAATCTGCACCGCAGGCGCGCGGCCCGCCAGCACATCAGCCTCGAACCGGGGGGGGATATCGACGACGAAGATATAATCGCCCCGGTCCATCAGACGCGACGCATCCTCCCGCGCGATCAGGGCTGGTGGCTTGAAATAAGGTGGCAGCACCGCATCATGCAGACGACGCGACAGGGCGGAATGGTCCTCATCCACAAAGGCAATGGTGGCGTTGGAGACATCCGTACGCACCCCGTTCGCCACCAGCAGCACCCCGGCCGTAAAGGCAAAGACAATCAACCCGAGCAGGATGACATCATTGAACAGGCTGCGGAACTCCTTGCCGCACAGCAGGCCGACATTGATGATCCAGCGTCCCATCGGGGGCTATGCTTCCTGCTTCTTCAGCAGCAGGCGCGCACCAAGCATGTAGAACGCGGCAAATCCCGCCAGCGCCGCATACATCCGCATAAAGGCAAAAACGCCCATGCCCTTGGTAAAGCTGCCAAGGCTGATTAACTGAAACCATGCGGCCGGAAACCCGAACCCGACAAGGCGGCTCAGCCCCATCAGGGTGGAGGATGGATATAACATGCCAGAGAAATTCACCGCCGGGATCAGGCAGATGATGGCCGTGCCAAAAATGGCCGCAACCTGCGAATTGACAAAGGTGGAGATCAGCATCCCCAGTCCCGTGGCGCCAAGTATGAACAAAAGTGCCCCGATACTAAGTGCGATGAACGATCCCTTAAGCGGGACACCCAGCACAAGAACCGACAGCACCACCAGCACGACATAACTGCATGTCGCCAGCGCAACATACGGGGCCTGCTTGCCCACCAGATACTGCCCCACTGTGGCGGGCGAGGCATAGAGATTGACGATGGAGCCGATTTCCTTTTCCCGCACGACCCCAAGTGCGGTCAGCATCGTGGGAATAAGGATCAGCGCCAGCATGACCATCCCCGGTGTCATGGCATAGATACTGCGGAATTCCTGATTATAGATAAAGCGTGGTTCCAGCACGACGGGCACGCGCACCGCCTGCGGCAGTTCACGCCCCAGCGTCGTCGCGTACTGCGCCAGCACCCCTTCGACATAGGCCCGCACATCAGCCGCAAGGAACGGCACCGCACCGTCGATGACCACACCAATGGCAGGACGGCGCCCCGCCTCCATATCCCGTGCAAAGCCGGGCGGGATATCCAGCCCCAGCTGTGCACGCCCGTCATGCAGGGCACGGTCCATCCGTGCCGGATCTTCGGATGGTGCGGCTTCGACGAAATAAGGCGACCCACGGAAACTGTCGATCAGGTCATGGCTGATGCTGGTACGGTCATGATCGCACACGGTAAAGGATACGCCATTAACGTCGAAGGAAATGCTCGACGCGGCAATCAGCAGCAGCACGACCGGACCGATGATGGCAAAGGTCAGGCGCATACGGTCCCGCAGCAGTTCCACCGCCTCGCGCCGGGCAAAGGCCCATGCACGTGGCAGCCACGTCCCGCCACGCCATCCCCGCCATTTCCACGCATGCCCGTGATGCGACGGCGCGACGGCCGCAGGTGTCCCGGCAGGTTCGGCCTCCGCTTCCTTGAGGTAGGCAATGAACGCCGCCTCCAGGTCCGTTGCCCCGCGTCTGTGGACCAGTTCCGCAGGGGTGCCCACCGCCAGCACACGGCCACGATGCATCAGCGAAATCCGGTCGCAGCGTGCAGCCTCGTTCATGAAGTGTGTGGAAACGAAGATCGTGACATGATCCTGCCGTGACAGTTTGATCAGATGCCGCCAGAACATGTCACGCGCCCCCGGGTCCACGCCGGAGGTCGGTTCGTCAAGGATCAGGATTTCAGGATTATTGATACACGCCGCCGCAAGCTGAAGGCGCTGGCGAATACCCAACGGCAGGGCGGATGGACGGACATCGGCCACGCCATCAAGTTCGAAATCCGACAATGCCTGCGTCACACGCCGCGTCGCATCGCGCGCAGGGATCCGATAAAGCCGCGCCTGAAGCCGCAGGTTCTGCCGGACGCTCAGTTCCTCATACAGCGAAAATGACTGCGACATGTAACCAATGCGCATGCGCGTGGACATATCGCCAGGTGTGATGGCACGACCGAACAGTTCCGCCGTCCCGCTACTGGCGTCAAGCAGGCCGGTCAGCATCTTCATGGTCGTGGACTTGCCACAGCCATTGGAGCCGAGGAAGCCGAATATCTCCCCCCGCCCGATGCGGAAGCTGACATTATCCACTGCGACAAAATCACCGAACCGCTTGGTCAGGTTCTGCGCCATGATGGCGGGGGCCGTGCCGGGATCATGATAGGGCGGGATGGAAAAACCGGTGGCATTGGCGCGTTTTTCCGCAGGCAGGAGGGAAATATACGCCGCCTCCAGCGATGTGGTGTGCGTTCGCGCCAGCACGTTGGCCGTCTGGTCCGCAATCAGCACATGCCCCGCATCCATCGCGACGAGATAGGCGAAATGCTCCGCCTCCTCCATATATGCGGTGGAGACCAGGACCGTCATGGTGGGACGTTCGCCACGCAACTGGTTCACCAGCGTCCAGAACTGCTGGCGCGACAGCGGGTCCACACCGGTCGTGGGCTCGTCCAGGATCAGCAGGTCCGGGTCATGCACCAGCGCACAGCACAGGCTGACCTTCTGCTTCATGCCCCCCGACAGATGACCTGCCGGACGGTCGGGAAACGGGGCAAGACCCGTCGCCTCCAGCAGGCGGGTGATGCGCTCCTCGCGCTCCTGCGCTGCAAGGCCGAACAGACGGGCAAAGAAATCAACATTTTCCCATACCGACAGGGTCGGGTACAGGTTGCGGCCCAACCCTTGCGGCATGAATGCGACACGCGGCAAAAAGGCTTCGCGCTGCGCACGCCCGGCCATGTCGGTACCCAGCACCTCGATCCGCCCCGCCTGCATGCGGCGCACCCCCGCGATCAGGCCCAGCAAGGTGGATTTGCCCACCCCATCTGGCCCCACAAGGCCAATGGTCGTGCCCGTCGGAAGGGAGAGCGAGATGTCATCGAGCGCCTTTACCGCGCCATAGCGATGCGACAGCCCCCTGATGACAATTCCCGTGTCATGTTGCGTGCCCGCGCCCATGGTCACTTCGCATTGGCAAGAAACAGGCTGTCGGGCCACCGGATGGTGGGATCGGCACGGACATAGCCATCACCCGTCATACCGGATTTCAGCATCGTCCCATATTGCCGTGCCGTTTCCGGCGCGACCTGAAGTTTCACGCGATAGACCAGCTTTTCACGTTCAGTCGTCGTTTCGACATATTTCGGTGTAAACTGCGCTTCGGGTGCAACAAAGGAAACCCTGGCGGGGATGACCTGCCGGTGCAGCGCATCAAGCACGATGCGCGCCTGGTCGCCCACATGCAGCCCCCCTGCGACCCCTGCCGGGTAAAAGACCGTAAGATACATGTCGGATGGGTCCAGCATGGCGCCAATACGCCCCCCACCGGGCACCACGGCCCCTTTTTCGACGATGCGATATTCAATGCGCCCGGATACCGGGGCATGCAGGACCATGTCACCAACAACCGTCCCGGCGCGATCGGCCTGTGCCTGCGCGGCCTGCATGGCCGCGTCTGCTGCCGCCACTGCATGGCCTGCCGCCTGTAACGCCGCATCATGGGCGTCGTAATCCGCCTGCCGCTGCTGCACCTCCATATCAGAAACAAGGTGCTGGCGCGCCATTACATGCACATGGTCAAGTTCAAGCTGTGCCAGATGGGTTGCTGCCTGCTGCGCGATGCGTTCGGCCTGCGCGCGCTGCATCATCTCATGCGCCTGGAGTACCTGCGCGTTTGCCGCAGCAAGCTGCGCCCGGGCCTCTGCATCGTCCTCACGCGCGAGGACCTGCCCCGCGGTGACATCATCTCCTTCGGAAAACGCAAGTTCGGTGACACGACCGGGATATTTTGCCGCGATGTCGATACGGGCAAGTTCCAGCCGTCCGTTCGCCCGCGCAATGCCCATCGGGAGTACATCGCGATGCGCGATATAGAACCACGCCGCCCCGCCACCAGCAATCATGATGGCAAGCCCGGCACCAATCAGCAGGTCACGGGTATTCACGCGCACACACCGGTGCATACGCGCGGATTCTTCGTGCAAAGACGCGACAAATATCCTGCTCCCATCAATCTTTTACGCGCGACCTGCCCTGACACCACCAGTACGGGCAACAACGTTATAACGGCCATTACAGTGTATAACAGGGATCGGGCAACAGCCGATTACATATTCAAATCGATTAATGCCCACAGGCGATCCCACAACCGGGCCATTAACGTGTTCCGCGATGGTCCATGGGGAAATCACATCATCCCTGCCGCAGATGACAACACGGGCATCAGCCCCCCCTTTCCGATGGCTTACCCCGCGGCAGACTGGTGCAGGATGTGGGCTCGTTCTCCTCCTGCGACAGCATTTCCGCGTAACGCAAGATCCGCGAAAGCGCGTGCACCGTCTGCCCCATCATGTCGGTGGGAATGTCACACAGCAGGCGCCCCTCCAATTCGGCACAGATTTCATGCAGGCGCGCGCATCTGTGCTTGCCACCAGGGGTCAGGAACAGGCTCTTGACGCGCCGGTCCACCGGATCGGGACGGCGTTCGACCAGTCCTTCCTTCTCCAGCAGGTCAAGCACGCGCACCAGCGCGGAACTGTCGGTATTCATCGCCTGCGCCAGGTCACGCTGCGATACACCATCGGGCATCATCATCAGATAGGCCAGTGGACGCATCATCGCCATGCTCATCCCCTCGGGGCGGATGGCACGATCAAGCACAAGGCGCCACGTATTGGACAGGCGCATCATCAGGAACGTTATGCGCATGTCCTGAAAACCGCTTCCTTCGAGATCGGGCATGGGGGAACGTACTGACATGATGCTCCAACGTATCTGTCGTGGTGGGCCTTCGATATCATGAAGGAAGGTGGCCGGGGTGCCGGAATTCTGCACGGCATCCCCGCACGCCCGGCGCAGGCATTTCCAATGCACACATAACATTGACATGGCAATCATTGTTATGAAACTAATGTGGCTCTTCCCAGCGGATGACTGTCCATGTCCCCTTCCTTTATGTCCCGGTCCATCGCGCCCCCCCTATTTCCCGGTCGCCCTTGCCGCATCCGGCATGGGGGCGCGCGTTGGTAAAATACCTGTCACGCCTGTACGACATCTTTCGCAACGATGGGCAATGGCGATCCTTCATGGCCACGGCGGCATTCAGCGCACGCGTACTGGTGTCCATGAGCATCGCACTGTTTCTGGCCTTCAGTTTCCAGTTGCAGTCCCCGATGAGTTCCGTCACCACCGTCATGATTGTCGCCAACCCGACGGTTGGCGCGCTGGTATCCAAAAGCATCTGGCGCATGATCGGGACGGTCCTGGGCGCGATCATCAGCGTCGCGCTGATGGCAACCTTTGTACAGTCGCCCATCCTTTACATCATGGGATTGTCAGTCACGGTGGGGCTGGCATGCATGGCGGCCACTTTCCTGCGGCTTTTCCGCGCCTATGCCGCCGTGTTGACGGGATATACCATCGTCATCATCGCGGCCCCCGCCTTTGGCGATCCCGATGGCATCTTCCTCAGCGCGCTTTCACGCCTGTCCGCCGTGGTGGTTGGCATCGTGACGACGGCGGCGGTCTTTCTGGTCACGTCCCCCCGTCGTTCCGACCCGCTGCTGGAACAGATCCGCACCGTGTTCTGCGATACCATCCGCTATGTCCTGTCACGCCATGACGGGGGGGCGAGCACCACGACGGATGGCGCATTCCATGCACAGCGCGCAGGCATGCTCGCGCGGATCGCCAGCCTGTCCGATGCGGTGGAATATGCCGCAACGGACAATTACGACATCAGCGTCCGTCACCGCGAAATCCGCGCAGGACTTGCACGCCTGTCGGGCATTGTTGCGTCCTATCATCCCCATGCCGTCATTGCCTTGGGGGCCGTTCCCGTATCGGCGTCACAGGACGCCCCCCCGGCCGACGGGCGGATCGCGGAACTGATGCGCACGTTGCTTCAGACGATGGAGAATGTGCCCCTGTCCGAAGGGTGCCCGCCTGCCTGCCGGCATATCGCCAACACGCGCGAAGCCCTGCTGGAACAGGCGGAACACAGCCCGTCCCCCCGGCAACTGCTTTTCCTTGATGATGCGCGTGATCTTCTGTCGCGACTGGAACATGCGCTGTGCGACCTTGCCCATCGCGGGGGCAATGACCGCAGCCTGCGCCTGCGACCTTATATGGAGTGGCCAACGGCCCTGCGCAATGGCGCACGAGGCGCACTGACAACCCTGCTGGCTGGCCTTGCATGGTATGTCCTGCACTGGACGGGGGGGCCGATGATGATGCTGTATGTCGTCGCAGCCTCCAGCCTGCTGTCCACCGCACCATCCGCATCACGGGCATCAGGGCTTCTGGCCAGTGGGACCGCACTTGGCGTGCCGGCAGGGCTGCTGTGCCACCTGTTCATACTGCCCCGGATTGATGGCTATCCCCTGTTATGCCTCAGCCTTGGCCTGTTCCTGCTGCCGGGCATATGGTTGCAGTTCAACCCCCGTCTGGGGATTGCCGCATTCGGGTATTCCGTGTTTTCCACAATCATGCTGCAGGTCAATAACCCGATCCATTACAATGACATCCCACTCATGAACGAATGGGTGGCGATCCTGATGGGGTGCTGTATGCTGGTCCTGTCGTTCCGCGTCATCCTCCCGCCGAACCATCGGCTGGACGGGGCGCGGCTGGTGGCGTCACTTTCCCGCAGTGTCCGCAGCCTCGCACTTGCACGGGCTTCCTTTCAGGGGCAGTGGATCGTCTGGGAACACCTGCAACTGCAAAAAGTCGCACGCCTTGCCATGCGGCTGTCATTCTGCGCCCCTGCGGAGGTAACGAACCTTTACGTCGATGCGGCACTTGCGGCAATTTCACTGGGACGACTGGTGGAACGCCTGCATCGGCTGGCGGATCGTGCCGATATATCGCTGCCTGAACGTCAGCAATTACTTGCGGCATTGGGCGCTTTCGAAACATTGACGCGCGATCCATTGGCAACCGCACGCACCTTGCACAATATCTGCACCAGGTCTGGCGCGGGGGAAGCCCTGACCACCCTGTCGCCACGACGGATGGAGGCCCTTGCCTGCATGGAGCAAGCCGAGCAGATCATCGTGGATATCCCCGCTTTCCTTGACCGCAATGGCCCGATCCAGTGGTCCGATGACTATCCCCGGGCGCGCGAATTCCTTCGGGCCGCGTATTCGGGCGGCGCCATGTCTGGATAATGGATGCATCCGGGGTCATGATCCACGATCATCCCCATCGCCTGCATCCAGGCATAGACGATGACCGGTCCGACAAAACGGAACCCGCGCGCGCGCAGGGCTGCCGACATCGCCTGGGACAGGGGGGATTGCGCCTGTACCTGGCCTGTACGGTTATGAACAGGGCCGTCGGGTGTCATGCTCCATGCGAATGTCGCAAAATCCTCGCCCTGTTCGTGCATGCGCAACAGGGCACGGGCATTGCCAATCGTGGCCTCGATCTTGCGCCGTGCGCGAATGATGCCCGGATCAGCCATCAGGCGGGCGATGTCGCCTTCATCGAACGCCGCGACACATACGGGATCAAAACCGGCAAAGGCACGGCGGAAACCCTCACGCCGTTTCAGGACCGTGACCCACGACAGGCCCGCCTGGAATCCCTCCAGCATCAGCCCCTCCCACAGGGCGCGTCCATCATGTACGGGCTGTCCCCATTCCTCGTCATGATAGGTGGCCAGCAACGCATTGTTGCCCACCCATGCGCACCGACGTGCGGTGACAGGGGCGTTCATCCTCCGCACTCCATCCCCAATGTCGGTGGGGGCTCATGGCCGAAAACGGAACGCCCGCCATATGCGTGGGAGCGATGGCGTTCACCCGCGATGAATTGCGGCAGCGACGGGCCGGTAACGTGACGTTCAAGGCGCCGGGCCTGCCGGTCAAGGCGGCGGATGGCGTCAAGACGCTCTTCATTCCCCAGCTTTGCCGCAGCGACCGCCGCTTTCATGACCGAAATCGTGCGGTCATAAACTGCAACCGGCACAGGATAGGGTTCGCGATCCTTCCCCCCATGGGCAAGGGAAAAGCGTGCCGGGTCCGAAAAACGGCAGGGCGCGCCATGCACAACCTCTGCCACCTGCGCCAGTGACAGCACGGTGCGTGCGCCGACACCGGGCACCAACAGCAGTTCGGCAAAATCCTGTGGTCCGCATTGTGCCGCCGCCGCCAGCGCGCCATGCAGGCGACGCAGGACAACATCGGCCGGTCGCACGTCATGATGAGCGGGCATCAGCAGATGAGGCAGAAATGGCATATCCATGCTGCCTGGCGTTGCCGTCCCACGCAGACGCGCGACTTCGTCCACAATGCGATCCGGCCCCAGATTGCCAAGCAGTTCGAGTTGCCCCAAACGCGAAGACGCGGCGCGATGATCCGTCAGATTGACGATCTGTCCCTGCCGCCGTCCTTCTATGGCAGCATGCGGCGCCTCCACGAAACTGCGTAATCCTTCTGACAGCCAGTGATAACGCCGTGCAAGGCGGTGCGTGCCGTTCATACCCTGCTGCACGACGGTCCAGTTTCCATCATCCGTAACGATAAAGCCATGCAGATACAGGTCAAACCCATCCTGCACAGCCGCGCTGTCCACCTTTGCAGCCAGCCGGCTGGCCCGTACCCACGCAGCGGCATCCCCGCCGGTCCGTTCCCCCACCAGCAACAGTTCATCGGGCGTACGGCGCGAATGCCGCCCCCTGCCGCCACAGACATGCAGCCCAAGTTCATGCGATACTGGAGCCAGCCCCCGCTTGAGCGCACCAATCACACTTGTCGTAATGCCAGAGGAATGCCAGTCCATGCCGATGACCGCGCCAAAGGACTGAAACCAGAAGGGATGGGCAAGGCGCCGAAGGAATTCATCACGTCCGTAATGATGGATGATGGCCTGCGCGATAATACCGCCAAGACGGGCCATACGCTGTCCCAGCCATTGGGGCACCCGTCCCCCATGCAGCGGCATATCCGCGCTGCCTGCCCGTTGCGCCATGTTCCGCCCCCCAGAACATTAAGGAAACACGACCGATAACACAAAGCCTGCCCATGGGCTATTATGCAAATCGCAAGAACATGGCCGCCGTGGGTATGACGTTAGAAAAAATCACCTGAAATCACGTTGAATTTAAGAAATGATCTGAAATCAACCCATCGACAGGTGATGGTTTTTTATTATTTACCATTATTTTTAATAAGTAAAGTATTTCCAAATATATTTGAAAAATACTCTCAAGAAATTTTTATGGTCCTAGTAGGTGAATAACAAAAAATTCTCTAATGTAATTTATTATACATTGATGTGACTTCTGTAAATTTCCAAACGACCTCTGATAGTTATTGATATCAAAATTTAAAAAAACACATTCATATATTTTATTTATAAAATATGTTCTGAAATTTTCATATTTATGATTTTTTATATTATCATTAATAAAATACATGCCATAAAATACTATTGCGCCATATGATCAGGTTTTTCTGCATCCACAACCTGTGTAATGGCGAAAATCTGCCGCAGAACGACGCAGTCCTCATCGGTCAGCAAACTGCCCAGCGTGGCCCCGTCCAGCACCATCATGAACGCGTCGATTGCCTGACCCAGTAATCCACGCAGACGGCAATGTCGCGCCAGAACGCAGGAACGGCCATCAACAGTCGTGGGTTCACACGCGACAAGGTTCATATCTTCTTCGGTATAGCGAACAACATCACCAATTCGGATTTCATCCGCCGCACGTGCCAGTGTTAATCCGCCGCCGCGTCCACGCATCGTCTGAATGAAGCCACCACGCCCAAGTTTATGTATGACCTTGACGAGGTGATTTTCAGAAATGCCGTATGCATTCGCGACTTCGCGTATCGAGACCCTGCGGTCTGTATGCAGTCCCACATAAAATAATGTCCGCAAGGCGTAATCAGTATGTAAAGTCATCCGCATATGGACGTCATAACATCCGTCCCAAGCGTGCGAAAGAGAAAAAAAAGATACTAGTTTTATCTATGTTTCAGTAAATAACTTCAAATTCTTCATTTACGCCCGTAACCCGCGCCACCCGTGATCGCAGGGAGGATGCCCTTCTTATCATCACATATTCGTGATAAAACAATGCGACTGGTCGATTACTTTCATTCAAAAGATACATCGACGAATCCCGTAAATGCTTTTGTAAATAGGCGATCTTTGAAAACAGGCATGCCGCCCGAATAAAACGACACGCCTGTATACATCCCTGCATTATCAGGAATGATTGCAGATACCCTGCGCGATTTCAGGAATTTCCGGGAATATCGCCTGTGCGCTCTGCATCCACGGGATTTGTCATCCGGCGCAACGGGGGATGCGACATCATGTCGATGATCGCCGCTGCGGTTTCTTCCACCGAACGATGCGTCACGTTAATGACCGGCCAGCCATGCTGGGCACATAACCGCCGCGCCCAGACCAATTCTTCCTGTACGCGTGTCGGGTCAACATATGGGCGCATGGATTCATCTGACACCCGGCGTCGGGCGAACTTACGCCCCGGCAGCATCATCCCCACACGCGACCTACGGATTTCCACCAGCGTATGCGGGTCGATCATCAGTCCGACCACCGTTCCCCTGTATTCCAGCAATCCATCGGGAAGCGCCACCCCCTGCACCAGCGGAACATTCGCCGCGCGCACCCCACGATTGGCAAGATAAAAACAGGTCGGGGTTTTCGATGTTCGCGAAACCCCCACCAGTACCACATCCGCATCTTCGAGGGATTTGACCCGCTGTCCGTCATCATGACCGATGACATATTGCATCGCGTCAATCCGCCGTCGGTATTCATCATCCATGACATACTGACCGCCGGGATGGCGTTCCGCACGTGTCCCGGTTTCGCGTTCCAGAAAATATATAGTACTGTCGAGGATATTTTCCACCTGCACGCCCATGCTGCGACATCCCGTCCGCAGGGCTTCTCGCAGGCTTGGCGTCGTAAGAGAGGAAAGGACGGGGCCAGGTTCCGCCGCGATCCCCGCCAGAACACGCCCGACCTGTATCTGGGAACGGACAAGATTCCAGTTGCGCTGGATAAAGGACGAATCCCGAAACTGCGCACCACAGGCACGCACAACCGCTTCGAGTGTCTGGCCCGTAGCCTCCGACACCAGATGCAGGACAATCGGCTGACTATTCATATGCCTCTATACAGTGCGGTGCCGCCGCCATAACGACGGCACCGCCTGCCTCCGCGCTTTTACGCTGCCGCATTTTCCTTGCGATGGGCCAGTGCCGCCTGCGCCGCGGCAAGACGGGCCACCGGCACACGGAAGGGCGAGCACGATACATAATCCAGCCCGACCGCCTCAAAGAACGCGATCGAATCCGGGTCTCCCCCATGTTCGCCACAGATCCCCAGCTTCAGGCCCGGATGCGTGGCACGCCCACGCTCCACACCCATACGCACCAGGGCCCCCACACCATCACGATCGATGGACACAAACGGGTCCTTGGGCAACAGCCCATGATCGACATAGAACGGCAGGAACGAACCCGCATCATCACGCGACAGGCCAAACGTCGTCTGTGTCAGATCATTGGTGCCGAAGGAGAAGAAATCCGCATGATGTGCGATTTCGCCTGCCTGGATCGCGGCACGGGGCAGTTCGATCATCGTGCCGATACGGTAATCAAGGGAGGCGCCACGTTCTTGCAGCACGGAGATGATTTCCGCCTCTGCCGCCCGTCGCGCGACCTCCAGTTCCGCCTTGGTCGCGACCAGCGGGATCATGATTTCAGGCACGATGCCCTTGCCCGTCTCGTCAGAAACCTGCAACGCGGCCTCTATGAGGGCACGGACCTGCATTGCATAGATCTCCGGGTTCGTTAGGCCCAGACGGCACCCGCGATGGCCCAGCATCGGGTTCGCTTCAGCCAGGGAAGCACAACGGGCACGGATTTCCTCAACCGTCCGGCCCAGAGCCGTGGCCACTTCCGCGATTTCCCCCTCCGCGTGCGGCAAGAACTCGTGCAGGGGAGGATCAAGCAGACGCACCGTTACCGGCAGGCCGGCCATGATGCGGAAGATGCTGACGAAATCATCGCGCTGGAACGTCAGAAGTGCATTGATCGCACGCTGCCGCACGGCCTCGTCATCCGCGATGATCATCTGGCGCACAAGACCGATGCGGTCGGGGCCAAAGAACATGTGTTCCGTGCGGGCCAGCCCGATCCCTTCCGCCCCGAAACGACGCGCGGTCTTCGCATCATCAGGCGTTTCGGCATTTGCACGCACACCAAGGCGCCGGGTGGCATCGGCCCAGCCCATTAACGTGTTGAAATCATCTGACAGGATGGGGGGAATGGTCGCGACACGCCCGAGATAGACTGCCCCCGTGCTGCCATCGAGCGTGATCCATTCCCCTTCCGCGATGGAATGGCCGTCGATCGTCATGACCATCGTGGTGTAATCGATATGCACGCTGCCGGCACCGGCAACACATACGCGCCCCATACCACGGGCAACCACGGCCGCGTGCGACGTCATGCCACCACGTGCCGTCAGCACACCACGCGCGGCGTGCATGCCATGCACGTCCTCGGGCGAGGTTTCGACACGCACCAGAATGACATCCTCGCCACGGGCGGCGCGGGCCTCGCATTCCTCCGCCGTGAACACGACCGCGCCAGAGGCCGCACCCGGCGACGCAGGCAGCCCACGGGTAAGCTGCACACGCTCCGCCTTGGGATCAAGGGCGGGATGCAGTAACTGATCCAGTGACGTCGCTGGCACGCGGCAGATGGCGTCTTCCTTGGAAATCAGCCCTTCACGCGCCATGTCGATGGCAATTTTCAGCGCCGCTGCCGCCGTGCGCTTGCCATTGCGCGTCTGTAGCAGATACAGCACGTTGCGCTGCACCGTAAATTCGATGTCCTGCATGTCATGGTAATGCCCCTCCAGCAAGGAGCGCACCCGCAACAATTCGGCATAGGCATCGGGCAGCACCGTTTCCATCGGATTCTGCCCTTCCTCCGCCCGTGCGCGCGACATCGGTTGCGGGGTGCGAATCCCGGCCACCACGTCCTCGCCCTGCGCATTGACGAGGTATTCGCCATAGAACACGTCTTCACCGGTGGAGGGATCGCGCGTGAAACATACGCCGGTTGCGCAGTCATCGCCCATATTGCCAAATACCATCGATTGCACGTTAACCGCCGTCCCCCATGAGGCCGGGATATCATGCAGCTTACGATAGGTATTGGCGCGCGGGTTCATCCATGAACCAAACACGGCCCCGATCGCGCCCCACAACTGCGCCTGCGGGTCGGAGGGGAATTCCTGCCCGGTATGTTCGCTGATGATCTCGTGATACGCCTTCACGACTTCGCGCCATTGCGTGGCGGAAATGGCGGTATCATCCACCACACCCAGCGTCCGCTTGAACTGGTCGAGCACGTCCTCGAAATGGTGATGGGCGACGCCCATGACGACGGAACCGTACATCTGCACGAAACGGCGGTAGCTGTCCCATGCAAAACGTTCATCGCCCGAAGAGCGGGCCAACCCTTCCACGGTCGTGTCGTTCAGGCCGAGATTGAGGACGGTGTCCATCATCCCCGGCATGGATACCCGCGCGCCAGACCGGACGGAAACAAGGAGCGGCGCGTCGGCATCGCCAAAACGCAGGCCCATGGCCTCCTCGATCCGCTGCATCGCCGCACCGACCTGGGCATGCAGGTCGTCAGGATATTTGCGCCCGTTGTCATAAAACGCCGAGCAGACTTCCGTCGTTATGGTGAAGCCCGGCGGGACCGGCAGGCCGATCGACGCCATTTCCGCCAGATTCGCGCCTTTTCCGCCCAGGAGGTTGCGCATCTCCGCGCGACCCTCGTTAAGGCCGTTTCCGAAACTGTATACCCACTTCGTCATGTCTGCTCGTTCCCACTTGCGATGGTATCACGCCCTGCATCCTGTTCTGGCGCAAGGAATGCAATGGCACGGCACCATATTTTTTCATATTGTTGTTTTTAGTAGGGCCAGATGGAAAAATTATGCGAGTTTAAAGGTTTCAGCAATAGATATTTTCGCATCATGGCAATCATGAAACATTAATAATGCGAATATATCGCAAATGATCGGCAACATGAAAGATGATCCGCCGGGTTGTGTTGCATTGCAGCATGTTTATTTCAATATTTTGCATTCACATGCCTGCCATGGACCTTTCTACTTGAGCAAACCCTTCCCCTTGGGCGATATCGGTGATACGCCCTATCCGGAAGAGGGGGACGATAGGCTTGGCGCCGCCCCTGTCATGAAACGCCATGCCCCGCGCGGGCATTCCTTCATGATCACTCCACCACACGACAAGGACAACAGGCATGATCCGCGATCCCAAGGTCATTGAACATCTCAACATCCAGCTCACCAACGAACTGACGGCCATCAACCAGTATTTCCTGCATGCCCGTACCCTCAACCACTGGGGCGTCACCCTGCTGGGCAAAAAGGAATATGAGGAATCGATCGAGGAAATGCGTCATGCCGACTGGCTGATTGAACGCATCCTGTTCCTTGGTGGCCTGCCCAACGTGCAGCGTTACAATCAGGTTCTCATCGGCCAGAATGTCGAGGAAATCCTGAAGTGTGACATGAAGCTGGAGGAAAAGGCGATCGCGGACCTGCGTGAAGCCATCGCCTATTGCGAAAGCGTGCGCGACTACGTCTCACGTGACCTGTTTCTCAAGATCCTCGATAATGAAGAAGAGCACGAAGACTTCCTCGACCGTCAGTTCGACCTGATCAAGATGATCGGAATTGAACGCTATATCCAGCTCAACTCCGCTTCAGCCGAAAAAGAGTAAGCTGCCGCATAAAGCATAAGCCACCGCCTGTGCCAGCCACCCCGCGAGGGTGGCTGGTGCATGGCGATGCCCCCTCTATCCGACGATATCCTGTCTGGCGATATCCTATCCGGGCAATTCCTGCGGCATGGCTGTCATGCCAGCGGAAAACCCACCCCCAGTCCCCGCCAGGTTGAGCACTGCTCCCTGTCGTTCATGTGCCGCCTGGCGCAACGCCCGGCGCAGCAGGCACAGAACCCCGGGAACACAGTTCCCGCACTGCGCCTTGCATCCTTTTGCCGCATAAACCTCCCGCGGGTGGGTGGCCCCATTGCTTACAGCGATATCTATATCTGTATCCGTCAGCATGTTGCACGAACAAACAAACATGAAACACCCATTCATTGCCGCGAGTCCGCATCACCATATATGAGAACAATTCTCAATATCAATGGGTAAAACCGCTTTTTCCGCACCTTCCCCAAACACGCCCTTGCGAACAGCGTCGCATGAAGTGATCCGCCCCTCCGCCCCCTCCCGGTTCTGATGGGATGAGCATGCGCATAATCACGAACGCCGCCACCTAAAAGAGGTGACGGCGTTCCTGAAACATCAGCCATGGCAAGGGCCTGCATAAAGGCCCCCTGAAGATATGCGTCAGCCCAGTTTCTTGCGCAGGCGTGCATCAAGGACATCAAGGAAGGGCTGCGTATCGAGCCATTTCGTCCCGTTTCCGACCAGTAGGGCGAGATCCTTGGTCATCTCGCCACCTTCCACTGTTTCAATGCAGACACGTTCCAACGCCTCGGCAAAGTGAATGACATCAGGAGTATCGTCAAAGCGCCCGCGATAGGCCAGCCCACGCGTCCATGCGAAGATGGAGGCGATGGGGTTGGTGCTGGTGGGGCGTCCCTTCTGGTGTTCACGGAAGTGACGGGTCACTGTGCCATGGGCGGCTTCGGCCTCCACCACATCACCGGTGGGGTTAAGCAGCACGGAAGTCATCAGGCCAAGGCTGCCGAAGCCCTGTGCCACAATATCACTCTCCACGTCACCGTCATAGTTCTTGCATGCCCAGACATACCCACCCTGCCATTTCAGGGCACAGGCCACCATGTCGTCAATCAGGCGATGTTCGTAGGTCAGGCCCAGCTTTTCGAATTCCGCCTTGAATTCGCGGTCATAAACCTCCTGGAACACGTCCTTGAACATCCCGTCATAGGCCTTGAGGATCGTGTTCTTGGTGGACAGGTAGACCGGAAGCCGACGGTCGCGTCCGTAAGAGAGCGAGGCGCGGGCAAATCCTTCGATGGATGCACGGGTATTATGCATACCCAGCGCCACGCCCGGCCCCTTGAAGTCATGCACGTCAAGCACCTGCTCCTCCCCGCCGTCAGCGGGCTGGTAACGCAGCGTGACCTTGCCCGGTCCCGGAATACGGGTTTCAGCCGCACGATAGATATCGCCATAGGCATGGCGGCCGATGACGATCGGCTTGGTCCAGTGCGGCACCAGACGCGGCACATTGGCACAGATGATGGGTTCGCGGAAAATCGTACCATCAAGGATATTGCGGATCGTGCCATTGGGCGAACGCCACATCTTCTTAAGGCCGAATTCCTTAACCCGGTCCTCGTCCGGGGTGATGGTGGCGCATTTGACACCCACGCCGTATTTGCGGACAGCCTCGGCAGCCTCAACCGTGACCCGGTCATCCGTTTCATCACGATGGACAATCCCCAGGTCGAAATACTTCAGGTCGATGTCCAGATAAGGCAGTATCAGCCGATCCTTGATGAAATGCCAGATGATGCGGGTCATTTCATCCCCGTCCATTTCAACGACGGGATTTTTTACCTTGATTTTGGCCATATATTGGGTCCGCTTCTTTATTCTTACATCCATGCGGACATGGACGTTTCCTTCGGGCGAACATTAATAAAGGCCACACTGCCAAAGAATAAAGGGATAGAGCGACTGCCGCCCTTCACAAACGTGACAGCACGCCCCCTGCCCCTTATTACGGTCACATCTGTGTCATCACATGGCATTCATGCATGGAAACGTCGGATCTGGCGCGACACCATGCCAAAGACGAACATCAGCACCACCCCGAATGGCACCAGCCATGAAAAGGCGATGACATGGCCATAGGGATGAACGAACATCATGACACAGCACACCACCACCAGGGTCAGCAGGAACGCAGGCAGGACATCACGTACATCCGCCCCGGCAATAAACATGGCAAACACGAATGCGCCCAGCATTGCGCCATAGGAACAGGCGGCCACCGACAGGCCAAACACGACGGCAGGCCCATGGCTGTGTGAAAATCCCAACGCCGCCAGCACAAGGATCGCAGCCCACACCAGCGTGACCAGCCGCGCAAACGCCAGCGGGCGCACATGCAGGTGTCGTGTCATCCATGCACAGAATGCGGAAAAATCAAGCAAGGTCGCACTGGTCATGGAATTAAGCGTGGCCGACAACGACCCCATGGTCGCGCTCAGCAATCCTGCAATCAATAATCCGGCAAGCCCATGCGGCAGGCCATGGACAATGAAATCGGGAAACAGTTCGTCCGATGACCCCAACCCCACCTCCGCCAGGGAGCGGCCGCCATTTCGCGCCCATAACAGGACGCCCACCAGCGACAGCAATGCAAACAGCCCCCCCACCATAAACCCGCTGCCAATCAGGGCCTTGCGCGCATCAGGCAGGTTTCGCGCGGCCAGAATGCGCTGCACCATCAACTGGTCGGTGCCATGCGACGCCATGGACATGATGGCCCCGCCAACAATGGCAGCAAGCGGTGTATAAGGATTAAGGAAAAACAGGCTGGATTTCTGGAACAGATGGAAGCGTGCCGAATGCACCAGCATATGCGTCTGCTGCGCCGTCTGGTGATGAAACAGCAGGAAGACACAGGCCGCGGCCCCGGTGACATAAACCGCAAGCTGGATCGCATCGGACCAGACCACGGCGCGCAGCCCCCCAAAAAGCGTATAGAACAGGGTCAGCCCGACGATTATCAGCATCACCACCACATGTGGCAAGGGAAACTGCATGGCCGTCAGGATGGCCGCAACCGGCAACATTCCCGCGAACATCCTTATCCCTTCAGCCAGAACACGCATCAGCAGGAACGTGATGGAAACCGTGCGTTCCATTGCCGTTCCGAAACGCTGCCCCAGATACTGATAGACGCTGCTGAACTGCCCGGAGAAATAATGCGGCAGAAACAGCCATGCGACCAGTGCGCGCCCGATGACATACCCCATCGCAAGCCCGACAAAGACCAGCCCGTTCCCATAGGCGATACCGGGAATGCTGATCACCGTCAGGGTGGAGGTTTCCGTCGCCACCAGCGACAGGCAGATGACCCACCATGGCAGGTCATGCCCCCCACCCACATAGGCAGAGACTGAGTCCTGCCGTCCGGACAGGAAAAATGCAATGAACGGCAGCGTCAGGCAATAAATGCAGATAATCGAGAGATCGACGGGAGACATGCCAATTCCATCATTTCAGACACACGGATTCTATTACCAAAGAAATACCATATCAAAGCCAAAAATCATCAGGCCCCCGAAACAAAATATTTTCACGACCAAAACGATAAAATTCCGACAAAAACATTCCTGACGCCTCACAAACCTTCTTTTACGATCATGTCAGCGCATGGGTGATACGAATCATCCACGTGAATGATGACGAAATATCATTGTTATTGCCATTTCATAATGGTATTATTCCTGTATCAGATCTTGCCATACCCATTCACCAGCGGACCCCCTGCACCATGCACGCACTCCCTGCCACGCGACATCTGCGCCGCCGCCATGCCCTGCTGCTTGCCACGGCGGCAGCCACACTCGGCGCATGTGCGCGCACCAGCCACGGACAGCGTACGACACGAAACATGGCGGAAATTGACCACCTGCTTGAACAGGCCATCGCCACACACGCGACCCCCGGCGTTGTCTGCGCCATCGGGCATGCAGGCAAGGTCGTTTACCGATCAGTACGTGGGCAACGCGCCATTGCGCCTGTGGCCGAAACCATGACGTGGGATACCGTGTTCGACATGGCGTCCCTGACCAAGGCGGTCATAACGGCGCCGTGCGTCATGCAGTTGTGGGAACAGGGACGTTTTGACCTTGATGATCCCGTCTGCCGCTATCTGCCGCACTTCGCGGCTGCGGGAAAATCCGGCATTACGATCCGCCATCTGCTGACCCATTATTCCGGGTTGCAACCCGATCTTGGCCTGACTGACAAATGGCATGGTCGCGACGCGGCCTTCCGGCTGGCGATGAATACCGTGCCGGACCATCCACCGGGCAGCCGGTTCGTCTATAGCGACATCAACTTCATCACGTTGGGTTTCCTTGTGGAGAAGCTGTCGGGCATGACACTCGACACCTATGCCACGCGTTATATCCTGGCACCGCTTGGCATGCGCATGTCACGCTTCTTGCCGCCGGAAACATGGCGTGCGCAGATTGCACCAACACAGTTCGATGATGACGGACACATGCTGCGCGGGCAGGTACATGATCCCTCTGCCCGGCGCATGGGTGGGGTCGCGGGGCATGCGGGCCTGTTTTCCACGGCGGACGACATGTGTGTATATGCGCAGGCGCTACTGGACAGGCGCGCGGGCAGGCCATCGGCATTCCCGTTACAGACGCGCACACTGGTGATGATGACCACGCCACAGCAACCACAGGGCCAGACGGACCTGCGCGGGCTGGGCTGGGACATCTCGACACATTATTCCTCCCCACGCGGGGACCGCTTTCCCATGAATTCCTTCGGACATACCGGCTTTACCGGCACATCCCTTTGGCTTGATCCCGACAGCGATACCTATGTCCTGATCCTGACCAACCGCGTCCACCCTGATGGACGCGGCAATGTCATCAGGCTGCGCCACGATGTCGCAACCGCCGCCGCCATCGCCCTTTCCATTCCCCGGGCCTGACCTTCATCCCCCTGCCGCCGGAGACAGTGCATCCATGACCCCATCCCCCGCCCCCGCCCTTCCCATACTGACCGAAGGACAGGACCCCCGCTATGCGGATGTTGACCTGTGGCCTGTGTCATCGGTCCTTGATGCGCTGGTGGAGGCGCAGATGAGTGCGGTTGCTGCCGTTCGTGCCGCTGTCCCGGAACTGGAACGTGCGGTCAACGCGGCCCTGCCCCGCCTGTTGGCGGGGGGACGCCTGTTTTATGTTGGCGCGGGCACATCGGGCCGGATCGGCATGCAGGACGGGGTTGAACTGCTGCCGACCTTCGGATGGGGGCCAGAGCGTCTGGTCCTGCTGCTGGCGGGTGGGAATGATGCGATTTACCAGGCGGCGGAAGGGGCCGAAGACCGCGAGGATGTCGCCCGTGCGGAAATCCTGGCACATGACCCCGGCCCGAATGACGTGGTTGTGGGCATCGCGGCAAGTGGTTCCACCCCTTACACCTGCGCCGCAATCGCCACCGCACGCGCCGCCGGCAGCCTGACGATCGGCATTGCATGCAATCCATCATGCCTGTTGCTGAACGCTGCGGACGTCGGCATTGCGATCGTGACGGGACCGGAAGTCATCTCCGGCTCCACACGTCTCAAGGCCGGGACCGCGCAGAAAACCACCCTTAACCTGATTTCCACCACGCTGATGATCCGCATGGGCCATGCCTATCGCGGGCAGATGGTGGACATGCGTGTCGTGAATGAAAAACTGCGCCAGCGTGCCTGTCGCATGGTGCGCAATTTAACCACCAGCACACATGAACAGGCCATCGCCGCGCTGGAGGCTACGGGATTCAACGTCAAACGTGCGGTCATGCTGCGCTGGGGAATCGCGGCGGACCGGATTGATCCCCTGCTTGCAACACATGACGGCAACCTGCGTACGATCCAGGCAGAGCTGGACGCCACAGGCAATCAGAAAGGTTGAACCGGGTGGAGCATCACGCACGGTTTGAGGAATCACTACGGCTTGATCCCTCCAGCCACATGCCGCTCTACCTCCAGTTGGAGGCGCGGTTGCGCCATATGATCGAAAGCAGCCAGTTGCGCCGTGGCGATGCCATCCCGGCGGAACGTGAGTTGGCCAGCATGACCGGGGTGTCACGCGTCACCGTGCGCAAGGCCATGGCCAAGCTGGTGCATGAAGGACTCGTGGTTCAGAAAACGGGGGCCGGTACGTTCGTGTCGGGACGTTTCAGCCAACCCCTTTCGGAACTAAGCGGCTTTTCACAGGACATGCGGGCCCGTGGTTTTACCCCAGGGTCGCACTGGCTGGACCGGCAGCATGCCATGGCTGGACCGGACGAGGCCATGGCGCTTGGCGTGGCGCCCGGCACGCGTATTATCCGCCTCAAACGCATCCGCACCGCCAATAATGAACCCATGGCCGTTGAAACCGCCATTGTAACGGCACGCGACCTGCCTGATCCCTATCTGGTACAGGATTCATTTTATGCCGTCCTGCGGGCACGGGGGCTTATGGCGGTACGCGCTCTGCAACGCCTGCGGGCCGGACTGGCGACACCGCAGGAGGCATTGTGGCTGCACCTGAAACAGCCAGCAGCCATCCTGCAGATCGAACGGCGCGCGTTTCTTGCCGATGGTCGCGTGCTGGAGGTTACATATTCCGCCTATCGCGCGGACATGTATGATTTCGTGGTCGAACTCAGATCTTCCGACCCGACGCCATAAGGGCCTCGATGCCAGGAACGATATCCTGCACCAGATCAGCAGGTGGTTGTGCCATGGTATGCGCCGCCTTTGTCGTGGCGGATGCTTCGATCTGCTGATGCGCCGTTGCAAGCGCATGACGCGCGGCATCCTGCCAGCCATGGCCACCGCCATCCAGCCCCCCAAGGCCAGCACGCGCCAGCGCGGCCAGTTCGGCCGATACCGGCAACAGGGGCTGTAACACCGGATATTGCGCCGCCAGCCGGATGATCGCCACATCATTGTCACGCCATGCGACAAGCCGCGCGCGAAGGTCGGGCTTCAACGCCGACTGGCCCGAAAGATATATCTGCACGTCACGATTGAATGCCTGCGCGGCAAAGCTGTCCGGTGCGGCAATATCGGCAGGGGTATCGAAATGCTGTTCCGTGATCGGAACCTTGTGCAGATACTGCCATGCCTGATGATTACGGGCATAATTGCGCACCGGGCTTGTCACCGACAATAACGTCAGCAGCGATTGCGGATCGGCGGGTGCCAGTCGCGCGGCCATGCGGTATGTATTCGACTGGGCCTGATTACCCAGCACCTGCAATTCGGCCTGGATCGCGGGCAGGCGGGCAGACATGCTGTCAGGATCACATATGTCCTGCGGGGACCAGAAACGTTCGGAAATTGCGGCAAGGCGTGGCCATAACCGCGCATCAAGCATCTCATCCGTCACGGTTTCCGTCCATAATGCGGCCTCTGCCCCGACCACATGCGCCTTCTGCATGTCGGAAAGGGTATCCGTCGGGTCCACGCGGTAATGTTGCGCCGCAGGCTGCAACAGGTCGAGGTAATAGCCAGCAGACACCACAACAGGATGCCCCGCCGATGCAGCGGCGGCGGCATATTTCTGGCCACGCCATGCCTCCACCATAACACCTTGCGGTACGGGCGCCTCGCTCACCTCGTCCCAGCCCATCATGACCTTGCCATCATGTTCCAAAAACCGCGCGATACGCGTGGTGAACGCGGCCTGCAACGCCTTGGGATCGGCATAACCATGCGCCTTCATAGAGGCGGCGATACGGGGGTTTTGCGTCCATTGCCATCCCCGCACCTCATCCCCACCCGCATGGAAATAGACATCGGGAAACAGGCGCGACATCTCATGATACAGATGTCGTATAAAATCATAGGTTCCCGGCAGTGTCGGATCAAACGCATCGACATAGACCTGACGCAGGTCCATCGCATCGGGGGGCTGCGCTGCATAACGGGGATATGCCGTCAGCAGGGCAAAGGAATGACCCGGCGTGTCGAATTCGGGCACAATGCGGATCGCGCGCTCCGCCGCATAGGCCACAAGGGCGCGGATCTGTTTTTGGGTATAATATTCCCCCCGCGCCGCGACCTTTTGCAACCGTGGATAGCGGCGGCTCTCAACGCGAAACGACTGCCCATCAGACAGATGCAGGTGCAGGACATTGAGCTTTGCAAGCTCCATGGCGTCCATCTGACGCTCCAGCGTCGCAGGCGTCATGAAATGGCGGCTGACATCAATCAGGATACCGCGCCATGCAAAACGCGGTCGGTCCTCAATCACGGCGGCATCAAGCACGGGGCCATCTGCCGTATGGTCCACCAGTTGCAGAAGCGTCGCAAGGCCACGCATCACACCTGCCGGCCCATCTGCCGTCAGCCGGACACCATCCGTATCCACCTGCAGGCGATAATGCTCATGCATATCCACCGACAGCATGCGTGTATCGTCCGCCATGCAGTCGATAGAAAGCCGCAATGCCGTGACGGGACCATATTCCGGCGCATATGTGCGCCCCGACAACGTATCAAGGCGTTTTTCAAACCGTCCCACCACCCGATCCAGCAATGCGGAACGCAGGCCCAGCCATGTAACCTCCATCCGCCCGGTCAGCGCAATGGCACCGGAACCCGCCACATAGGACGTCGGCATGGGCATCAGTGCCGGGCTGCAGGACGCCACCTGCGGCGCGGCCAGAAGTGCTAAGACAAACCCGGCGCCCAGCATACGTGAAAAACCCAATGCCCCGCCCCCTGGAATACCCCGCCAGCCCATGATCAGCGCAGGCGTCGTCCGCCGACCCAGACTTCCTCAACCTGCAATGCGCTGTTCATGACAACGAAATCCGCACGGCATCCCGCCGACAGGCGACCACGATCATCCAGACCAAGGTATCGCGCGGCATTGGTACTGACGAGTGCCGCTGCTTCGGGCAGGGATTTCCCCGCATCGACCGCATTGCGCAGCGCCGCGTCCAGCGTCAGGACACTGCCCGCCAGGGACCCGTTATCCAGCCGCGCCACACCATCCTTGATATGCACGGTCTGTCCGCCAAGCTGGCTTATCCCATCGCCCCCCCCGGTACCGCGCATGGCGTCGGTCACGAACAGCAGGCGTGACCCCATGACACGGTGCGCCAGACGAAAGGTCGCGGGATGAACATGATGGGTGTCAAAAATCATCTCGGCATAGGCAACGTCACTACACATCAGGGCTGTCACCGGGCCGGGACGCCGACTTTCAATCGGGGCCATGGCATTGAACAGGTGCGTCGCCCCAGCCACGCCACCCGCGGCGCAGATGCGGCAGATCGCGCGGTCAGCCCCTTCGTAATCCGTCACCGTATGCCCAAGGCTTACGCGCACACCCGCACGTGCGAATGTTTCCATAGCGGTCTGCGCATGGTCGAGTTCCGGGGCAAGGGTTACAACCCGCACCACACCTGTGGCCAGGGCTTCGTCCACATGCACCGGGTCCGGGGCGATTGTGAACGGCGGCTGTGCGCCAAGGCGATGGGGGCTGACGAATGGCCCTTCAAGGTGCGCGCCATGGACCTGCGGACCATCGGGAATCCCGCTGCGCCAGACCTCTGCCACCGCCCGCAGGGCATCCATGACATCCGCCCACGGACGCGTAATCGTGGTGGGCAGGATGGTCGTGGTGCCGTGCGACAGGTGAAAGCGCGACATATGGTGGATGGCGTCCACCCCATCCATCGTATCCGCGCCATCGCCACCATGCACGTGACCATCGACGAAACCGGGCAGGATATAACGGTCAGGCGCACTGGCCTGCGGGGTAATATCCCCGATCAGGTCGTCAAAGGACATCGACGCGCTGACAATACGATCCTCAAGGACAAGCTGGCCACTGATGTTCATGGGTTAGGTCCGATCATAAATCACATCCATCATTCATTTTGACCCCGCACCGGTCAATCACGCAACAGCCCTGCACGCAGCCGCGCAAGCCATGGCCCATCGACATCCCACCCTGCAAGGCGTGCAGCGCGCATCGCCCCACCGCCGAGGGCGGAAAACTGCGGGGCCTGCGGGGCCTCCCCCACATGGTGACTGACGGTGTCGATGACGGTCCGGCTCAGGAACACGCTGCCACTATGGCTCCATGGCAGAGGCTGCCCCAGGCGTTCGCGCGCCGTCATCACCTGCGATGACAGGAAACCCGCCGCCTGCCTGAGGATCTGCACCGCCTCGGCACTGCCTCCGTCGGCAAGGCGGTTCACCTCATGCGCCAGCGCCGCAATCGCCGAACGGGGATGGTCCTGCACACGCTGCCATTCCAAAAGGGCCTCTCCAGCCGCATCAGGATCTATCGGCAGGCCGAGCGCCTCAAGGATGCGGGTGGCGAACGCGGCCTCTTCCCGATGGCGGGTGTCAAGGAAATGCACCACGCGCCCCAGCGCGACAGAGCCAATCCAGTATCCACTGCCTTCATCACCGAGCATGTAGCCCCACCCCCCGATCCGCAACGGCGGGTTGCGCCGGTCATCCGCCCAGATGACCGACCCTGTTCCCGCCAGTGCAAGGATGCCCGGGCCGTCGGCAAAGGCGCCGATACAGGCGATTTCCACATCCGAACACATGGTAATCGCCACATCCGGCCCAAGGGCGGTGCGGATGACCTCTTCCTGCATACGCGAAGACGGACGCTGCGCACTGTATCCAGCAAGGCCGATCATCGCCGTGCGCAGGGGGACGGGACTGATGTCACGCAGCAGGTGCGTCAGTGTCTCCGCCCAGTCAACCTTGTCATACGGATTGCTGCCCCCGGTATGCCGCTGCACCAGGACATGCCCGTCACGCGCGACGACAACGGCGCGTGTCCTGGTACCCCCGCCATCAACCGCAAGAATTGCATCATCCATCACGTCATGACGTCCTGTCAGAATACCATACCATAAGGCCCTGCCCCATCAGGACAGCAGCGCCTTGAGTTCGGGATCGTGCTGCATCAGGTGTTCAAGATATGGACGACATGACAGCGCACCTGCCGCCGCCTCGTCCACGATCACCAGGCAATCCGCATGCATCTGCAGGGCCGTCGCACTGATACATGCACTCATGGCCCCTTCGATCACACGCGCCAGCATTGATGCCTTGGCCGCGCCGGTTACGACCATGACGTTGCGATGGGCATCAAGGATCGTACCGACCCCCATCGTCACGGCATGATAGGGAACCTGTTCGAGGTCTCCGTCAAACATGCCCACGTTCTGCCGCCGCGTCGCGGGGTCCAGCGTGACGACACGCGTGCGCGACGTAAAGGCGGAAAATGGCTCGTTAAACCCGATATGGCCATTTTCCCCAAGCCCGAGAAGTTGCAGCCCCACACCGCCGCTTGCACGGATGGCCTGTTCATATGCCACGCACCGCGCATCAAGGTCTGTCGCCGCCCCATCGGGCACATGCGTTGCCTCCAGCGCGATATTGACGCGGGAAAACAGGTGCGCATTCATATAAGTGCGGTATGAATGCGCTGAATCCGGCGCGATGCCAACATATTCGTCAAGGTTGAAAGTCCGGCAGGCCGCGAAATCCAGTCCGCTGTTCTGATGGGCCTGTACAAGATGGGCATAAACAGCCTCCATCGTACGTCCCGTCGCCAGACCGAGCGCGATATCCGGCTTCTGACGCAACGCCTGTTCAATGACACGCGCCGTCAGCGCGGTCGCGCGTTCAGCAGTCGGACAGATGACAACCTTCATGATATTCTCCATTCCCAGCGCACTGACATCATCTGTCCCGCCTCATCGGGGGACAGGAGAGACAGACAGCGCCTGATGTATCCAGTTGAGGTTTTCCCGGCGCAAATGACCGAAATTGTAAAATGCAAAATCGCGCACACCACGGCGTGACAGCTCATCCACCTGCGCAACGAAGGGCCCGGCATCGGTGAAATCGCACGGGGCCGGACGCAGGACAGCGCGAAGGGACCGATCAGCGGGAACAATGTCCCGGATATCCTCGAAACGCGCCAACAGGGCCTGTGTGTCGCGCCCGTACAGGCAGACTTCCAACCCGTCGCAAACACCCGACAGGGCAGCCAGGTCACTGCCTTCGACCCACGCCCGGACCGGATTGGCCTGGACCGAGGGGATGACATGCACCGTCACGTCCGACCGGACGGCGTCGCGGATATCCGCCACCAACGATGTCACCTGCTGACAACGCCAGCGCAGGACGTCACGCAATCCATCATCATGGACGATGGCATGCATCAACCTGTCCTCGCCTTCGGCTGCGGTGCCATCGCACCGGCGCGCCAGATAGGCGGAGATATGCCCGCGCACACGCGTACGCACTCCTGCTATATCCACACCCTTACGGGCTGCACCATCCATGCAGGCGTCGCAAAAGCACAGCCCAAGCAAGGTGTCAGCCCATGGGTTCGAAGCCAGCAGGCTCATTTCGTGATGGAAACCATGATGGGATGGCTGCCATCCCGGTGTTTCCAAAATAATATCGTCGATATGGGGATGGTCGGCAATATCACGGCACAGGGCGATGCCATAGGCACGCACATCCGCGTTCGATGGACATAGGCTGTAGGGATAACGGTCGCCAAATGCATTCTGGCACGCCGCCTGCGGGTGGCGCGTGCCAAGGGCGGTATTATGGAACAGGACAGTCCACGCCGAAAGCGCCAGACCATGTTCACGCAGCGTCCGCACCGCATCCATGCCCGGCATGTGCGCTGCCACGACAGGCTGGATATTCCCATACCTGCGTGCATCGGTGGGCAGGTACACCGCCCCGTCCTGCGGAAAAACCACACGCCCATGCTTGCCGTGGGGACGCAGGAATTTCCCCGTATGGTATGCCGTGGCCATGCATAACCTATTGATGCCAAGCGCACGCAACCCGGCGGCGAAACCAGGCAGGTCGTCCTGATCCTCGATATCCCACGGATAAATATACAACCCGTGATATGGGATCATGATTCAACCATCATCACCGGCACCGGGCGCGCCCGGTTCCGCCTGTGTATCAACACATTATACAGCACGATCAGGCCATATGCAGGCGCCATAAGCGCGACAAACGCACTTTGCACCCCCATTACCGGCATGAACTGTACAAAAAGCTGGGGCAGCACCGCCCCCCCTGAAAACGCCATGACCAGAAGCGCCGTCGCCTGTGCTCCACGCTCTTCCACATCACGGATGACGATTGGAAACAATGACGGCAGGATCATGGAATTCGCAAAACCGAATAACGCGACACACATGACCGACACATATCCCTGCGTCAGCCATGTCAACACACACAGCACCAACCCGCAAAGTGCCGACAACCCCAGGTAGCGTTCCTGGGAAAATACGCGCGGGACAAGGAACATGCCCAGTATGTATCCACCCATCATCGCCGCGAGCGTCAGCGACGTAAGAAACTTCGTCTGGTCCAGCGGCAGGCCCAGACTTGCGCCATAGGCCCCGATGGCGTCGCCCGCCATGACTTCGGTTCCGACATACACGAACATGCACAGGACACCGAGCCACAGATAGGTCGGCCCCCGGCGGGTGTCCTGCCCATCATCATCGGAATCCGTGCCCTGCCCTGCCCCTGAAATGTCGATTTCGGGCAAAGAAGAACGTGCAAGCCCCACCGCCGTCACCAGCAATATGACCGCCATCGCAAGATAGGGCACCTGCACGGCATGGGCGAACTGGTCCAGGATATGATCGCGCGTTGTGGCATCCGGGGCCGCCTTCACCCGCGCGGCGATGTCATTGATATTGCGCATGACAAGCATGGCCAGCACGATCGGGGCCACAATCCCCGCCAGTTTGTTCGCGACCCCCATGATCGCGATGCGCTGTGCCGCCTTCTGCGTGGGGCCCAGCAATGTCACATAGGGATTGATCGTGATCTGTAACAACGACAACCCGGCCCCAATGACAAACAGCCCGGACAATGCGCCGGGATACCATCGCATGCTGACACATTCGCCAAAAATCGCTATACCCACAGCCATGATGACCAGAGCCACCACAAGCCCACTGCGCAAGCCCGTCCTCTGCGCCAGCAACGTCGCAGGCAGGGGGAAGATGAGATAGGACAGGTAAAAACACATCGGCACAAGGAATGCACTGACGGTACTCAGATTGAATGCCACCTGAACAAAGGTGATGAGGGGGCCATTAAGCCACGTCACGAACCCGATAATGAAAAACAGGCATGCAATGATGATGATCGGTCGCCAACCATATGCGCCAGCCGGACTTTCGGGATGTGGTGCGGACAAAGAAGCCTCCTTGGCCCGAACGCGACAACGGTGGCCCGAAAAGGACCACCGCCACCACGCCAGGCAGTTATCAGAAACCAGCCGATATAGAAACCATCGCGGCGAATGCGCCACCCACAAGATAGACGGGTGAAGATGTTTTCGCCACACCATTACTTCCATAAAGATTCCCGGCAACCGTATGGGTCGCATGGGCATTGGTGGTGAAGCTCGACCCACCGGACAAGTAATGATTATCGCCTATATTCATGATGTTAAGCTGGATCTGCGGTGCCTTGGCCGGGCCAAGCTTCTTCAGACGATAGCCCAGGGCGATATCCGACGTAATGTAGGAGGGGATTTTCTGGTCATCCATGAAGGTCGTGTACTGGGAATCGACGTAACGCAGCGCGAAGTTGCCGAAGAAGCGACCATCGTCATAGTTCAGGCCGATGGCCCCCGTGAAGCGGGGCGATTCAACCGCGACCTTGCCAGCCGTGGGCAGGTAGTTTCCGCCACCGGCATTGAAGTTGTTATCCATCGTCGCGTGCAGATACTGCCCCGACAGGTACGGGCTGATGTGATGCCAGCGACGCAGGCCGAATTCGATCTGCGCACCGCGCGACGTCTGACCACCGATATTGATCGGTTCGGAAATCAACTGGTTGGTGCCGGGGATATAGTTCATCGATGTCACCTGATGGTTGGTCATGTTCAGGTTAAACAGCGAGAATGCAACGTTATAGAAACCAGAATGGCGGAAGCCGATTTCCTCACCAATGGAATATTCAGGCTTGAGCGATCCGGGCTGTTCCACCGCATGCGACGAATTGGGGTCGAAGATCTGGCTATATGCTTCCACCGATGCAGGCGCACGGAAGGCGGTGGTGCCATTGATATAGATCTGGTCGTGCGGTGTGATCTTGAAACTGGCGGAGAACTGCGGCAGCGGCTCGAAATAATTGCCCGCCTTGTAATACGGATCAGCACCCGGAACATTGTTGGTGCCCGTCCGGCTGACCATCGCCGCACGGAAACCCGCACTCAGCGTCAGACGGTCATGCAGCAGCTTCAGCGTATCGGCAATGAACAGCGTGTTGACCTGCTGCTTGAAATTCAGGTCATAGCCGGTCAGGATCCGCCCCGTATCCGCAACACGAAGCGGACTGTTGGAATAGGAACCGTTGGCATAAACTTCATTGAAGGTCGAAAGCTCCTGATGGGTGGTATAGTTATACCAGTACCCGATCGACAGCTTGTTATGACCCATTGTCCAGTCCAGGGACGTATTGATTGACGCGCTCTTCTGGTCCCATGGGTCGATACCTTCCGTCAGGATCGAACCGGTACCGGTTGGGACACCGACCAGGCCGCTATATTGCTGCGTGCCCATATACCCACCCGTGGTCGGGATACTTTCACCGCCGTTCGACGGACCGAACTGATGTTCATAATACGGCGTGACATGCAGCTTGAGGTTTTTCGTCAACGTGAAGTGCGACGGCAAAATGATGGTCTGCGCATTCAGGTTCGTAATGTTCAGGCCATAGAAAAGCGGGTCATTCTGCGTAAAGTCACCATGATAGTTGAAGCTGTCGCCATACTGCTTCCACTGCGCCATGGTGGGCGAACGCCACGAGGTCTGCTGCTGGCGGTTATAGGAGAAGATGGCAGAGACGCTGTTGCCATCCCCCCATTCCTTCACAAACTTCGAATCGATATGATAACGGAACAGGCCGCCCGGACCACGCCAGTTATTATAGCTGGTGTGGGAGAAGGAAACGAAACCACGGATACCGGTATTTCCGATATCCCCTGTTTCATAACGGATAAATTCCTTGTTTGCGCTATGCGTGCCGCCAGCAAGATCGACAAATCCCCCCTGTCGGTGCGAAGGGTTGATTTCCTGCGCAGAAATCTGCCCGCCCACCGCGTTGTACAACGGCGCGTCCATGTCAGGTGACCCCTGAGAGACAGTCACCGAACCAAGGTTTTCAGAATCCACCATCATGCTGGTATAGGGCTGGTAATTGATCGGGTCGGCCATTGGCGCGCCCTCGAACAGATAACCAATCTGCGCCTGCGTCATGCCGCGCATGGTCATGTTGTTACCCGTCAGGCCAAATGGGTCCTGGCTGGAGTAATTGACACCGGGAAGTTCAGCAACAAGTGACGAAATATTGGCTGTTGGCGCCTGTTTTGCAATAAAGTCGCGGGTGATGCCACTTTGTGAACGCGCGGCGGTCTGGTGCGGCATCAGGCCGCCACCGGGCGTCAGGTTGTTCACACCGTTGGACGTCGTAATGCCGTGGCTGGTGACATGGATCTGTTCCACATCGGAATGGGGCTGCGCGCTGGTGCCCCTTGCAATGGCAGCCGTCTTGCCAGACCTGGCCGTCGCGGATGTCGATGCATGTCCTGCCTTAGAACGTAACGAAGCGTTCGCTCCCCCTTCGCGCGTTGTGGCCACACCCTGCCCAAAAGCAGGAACGACAACCAAACTCGCCAAAACAGTACAACAGAGGGATAGATTACGATACGAAACGTTCATGAACGTGAATCCCTGCATTCAGGTGGAAAATTCGGCGAAACAAACGTTTTGTTCCGTTAATGGATAATGGCAGACCTTCCGAAAGCAAGGCAATAGTTCGACAACCGTCCAATGATAGTTTTAGAATGAAAACAAAGTGGATGCGGTATTTTTCGAGTTGTTCTGAGCGCAAAAACTACCCGGTAATAACCAAAACCACCTATAATATACTGTTTTATATAGTTTATTTATAATGCCAAGCGCATCTGCAGGGCCGATATGATCGTAGCATTTTTGTCACAATTCATCCGACTGCCTATCACAGCGACATTAAAAGCAGCTTTGCCCTTTAATTCTGTTGCCGGACAATCCGGGAAAGCCTTTCCTTCAGTCCTTCAGCCATGACGCCCCGATCAGGCCGGAATCCGCAGGCAGGCAGCCCGGCACAACCAGCGCCGCGTCCTGCTGTCGCAGAATGCGCGACCTTACCTTGAGATCCAGCGCCCCGATCAGTTCCACCTGATGCGCCAATCCGCCCCCCACCGGCATGATGGAAGCCCCAGTTACATTGGCGACCATAGCCAGCCCGGCGGACATACGATCCAGCCAGACATCCACCGTGCGGCGCGCGGATGCATCCCCCGACAGCCAGTCGGCAAGCAAGGCGCGGGCATGAATTTCTTTCCCGCTGAGGTGATAATGCAGGCGTTCGATACCGCGCGCGCCACCGATCGTATCCAGACAACCGCTCTGCCCGCACTGGCACGGCAGACAGGGAATACCATCCCCCCCCGCATCCTGCGCGATAAAGGGACCATGCCCCCATTCCCCACCAAGGCCATCCCGGCCGATGACGGGACGGCCATGTATGATCAGGCCACCGCCGACCCCTGTCCCCAGGATGATCCCGAAAACGATGTCGTGCCCCTTCCCCGCGCCCTGCATGGCCTCACTAAGGGCGAAACAGTGCGCGTCATTCACCACCAGCACACGTCGTCCCAGACGCTGCGTCAGGAGTTCGCGCAGAGGAACGTCATTGACACAGGGGATATTGGCAGTGAATGTCCGCCCTGTATCGGGCGCACATACACCGGCAATCGCCATATGCAGCGGAACGGCGGCCGGATATGAGGCCGCCATACTGTTCAGCACGGAAACAAATGCGTCCAGATCGGACGTAGGTGTTGGCTGCCGCTGCCGGTGCGCCAGTTCGTGGCTGTGGTCGGCTTCGGCAAAATCAATATAGGACCCACCGATATCGGCGCAAAGTATCACCGGACCTCCTCCTGGCGGTTATGTATGACAGGCTGGTTTTGACGGGGGGAAAGGGCATCAATGGCAGGACATGCCCGCAGAAAAACGTCCGGAATCATTCAGCTAACTCACTAAGTTCGGCCTTTATACTAATTGTCTTCCGGCTTCGTATCAATTAAAAACAATCCATAGGGCACAGTCAGCGCAGGATGCAGATGTTTACGTCAGGACAATATCGGGTACTGCGCGCCATCAGTATGATGGGCAATATAAGCCGGACGCAGTTGGTGGATATTACGGGTCTGAGCAAGGCCACAGTTTCGACCCTGACGCGCGAACTGCTGGATCGCAATATACTGTCTGAACGTGAACTGGTTTTCGGGCAGGGACGCCCCGCCATCCTTTTGGGCCTGAATGCCGTTTCGGCCTGTTTTGCCGGCATTTCCCTGCAATCAGACCCCGGCCAGATCCTGTTGACGGATCTGCATGGTGAAATCCTGGTCCAGATGGATTTGCCACGCATGTCCGATCCTGACCTGTGCGTGGATCATATCGCCAGCGGCATACAGGCATTGCTGGTGCAGGCGGGCGACAGGGCCGGACCGCTGGGTGGTGTTGGTATCGCCATCCCGGGTTTTGTTGCACGTGACCGGCGCATGTGCCTGCGCTCCACCGCGCTGGGATGGCGCAATGTTGATATTGTCACACCACTCAAGGATCGGCTGAAAGTGCCGGTATTCGCAGAAAATGACGCCAACGCCCTGGTACAGGGCGAACATCTGTTTGGCATTCTGCGTGACTGTCCGGATTTCAGCATGATTATCGTGGGTGATGGCGGCATCGGATGTGCCCATATTGTCGATGGGAAATTACATCGCGGTTTTCATGGTGGTGCGGGCGAAATTTCCCACACGACCGTTTTCTGGCCTGATGGGCGGGAAACGGAACGCCCATGCAGTTGTGGCAAGCGGGGATGCCTCGACACTGTCTCCTCACTTCAGGCCATACGATCCATGGCACAGCAACGCGGCCTGCCTGGTTCGCCGGCCGAGCTGGAGATGCTGGCGCGTGACGGACATGCTGACGCCCTGCGTATCCTCCATACCGCTGGCGGGGCGATGGGGCTGGCGGTGGCACAACTTGTACAGCTTTTCGATCCCAGCCAGGTGGTCGTCATGCTGGACCAGCCCTTTCGCGACGGCGTGTTCGGTGCTGTCCTGCGCCAGACGATGGAAACCAATGTCATGCCCCGCCCCGATTGGGAAACAACCCTGACCCTTCGGGAAACCCAGCATACCGACTGGGCCACGGGAGCAGCCGGGATCGCCACCCGACAGTTTCTTTTCAGTGAATGAAAAACAGCTTACAGCCTGAACGGCTGGGGTCAGTACCCCATTAAAATAACAAATTTTTGGCAAATATTCTGTATCATCCCCCCACCAAGATGATGAAAGTCTTTACAGGTTTCTTGAAAAGACAGGCTCAATAACATCCTGAAATCATAAAGGTTTTTGGTGAATCTTTTTCCAAAAACCTTCAGAAGACGCCGCCTTTTAAAAAAAAGGCGGCACCCAAAAACTTTTCTTATTTTTTATCAATGA
>NZ_BANE01000170.1 GCF_000964405.1 Novacetimonas hansenii JCM 7643 | reverse complement strand
TCACGGGCTGCACCATTTCAGGCTTTCACAAGGCTGCGGCCATTAGCGTACAGGATGACGGATCGAAAGCGATCCTGTCGGGTACGACCCTCCGCGAGGGCCTGCGCCCAGTATATGGACAGGACAAGGCCATGGTTGCGTTGGCGAAATGTGAACTGATCGGCAGTGCGGAGAAATACCCCCAGGTGACCATGACAACCGGCGCGCAGGTAACGCTGGAGGCCTGCCACCTGCGTGACGGGTTGAGCAATGCCGTATGGGTGAAGGAACAGGGACAGGCCAGTATTACGGGCTGCACCATTTCCGGCTTTCACGAGGCTACGGCCATTCACGCACATGATGACGGATCGAAAGTGATCCTGTCGGGCACGATCCTGCGCGATGGTAAGCAGCAGATTTATGGAGAGACCAAGGCCATGGTCGCATTGACGAAATGTGAACTGATCGGCAGTGCGGAGAAACGCCCCCAGGTAACCATGGCAACCGGCGCGCAGGTGACGCTGGAGGCCTGCCGCCTGCGTGACGGGTTGAGCCATGCGATATGGGTGAAGGAACGGGGGCAGGCCAGCGTCAGGGGCTGCACCATTTCAGGCTTTCACAAGGCTGCGGCCATTTGCGCACAGGATACGGGGTCGCATGTCATCATGTCGGGAACAGCCTTCTCAGATGTAGGCAAGACCCAGTTCGTGCGTGATGGCGGCACGATTTCCAACAGGTAGGCAGGCGGCCGCGTATGCCGTGGCCCGGAAATGATCCGGGCCTGATCGCGTTGGCGTGCGTGGGATCATATTCCGTCCGCAATCTGGCATCCAGACGGGAAAAGCGCGTTTATCCACATGACCGCCATTACAGGGGGCATCTGCCACCATGCTGGTGGACGGGCATATATGACAGGCGTATTACAGCGGATATATCCCAAAAATCCGTTTGAAAAACAGCATTCTGCGTCTTTGGCTTCGGTGCATGGACCCTGCGTCCCGGCTGCATGCGGTGGTATGGGCATGGGCCATGGGGACGAAACCATTGTCGGTTTTCTACGGCTTCGGGGATGTTGCTACGCTGTTTTCAACAGAATTATCCACAGGTGGCGGCGTCAATAACGGCAGGCCGTTGTCGCGTGACAGGGTTTCCCACGCCGTGACGATGGCCGGCAGGATCTGCGCGCGTTTCGTGGTGCAGGCCAGGGGCGGTCCCAGCACGATGTGGATGGTGCCCGGACGTTTGATGAAGGCGTTGCGTCCCCAGCGCAGGCCGGAATCCGTCGCAACCGGAATAACCGCAAGGCCCGAATGCGCGGCCATGGCCGCGATGCCGGGATGCAGTTTCCCGATCCTGCCTGGCGGCATGCGTGTGCCTTCGGGAAAGATGATGATCTGGCGATGGTCGTCGCGCGCCTTGTCCGTCGCCGCCAGCAGCGCACGCAATGCCTTGGCCCCGCCCGCGCGTTCCACCGGGATCATCCCCGTCAGCAGCAACATCGGCCCAACCAGCGGGATGCGCGTCAGTTCGCTTTTCATGACATAGGCAGGGCGTTCCACCAGGTTCATCCATACCAGCGTATCAAGGGCGGATTGGTGCTGGCACGCCAGCAGGCACGGACCATCGGGCAGATGTTCACGCCCGCTGACCACGATGCGGATGCCGCAGATCCGTTGCAGTCCTTTGACCGTCAGCCGCGTCCATGCCTGGGCATAGGACAGCGCGCATGACGGGACGAATATGCGGATGGGCAATGCCACGATCCCCATGACAAGCGTCAGCACAAAGAAATAGACATTGAAGATGCAGGCGCGCACGAACGTCATGTCAGGCGGAATCCCTTGGGGCAGTTTGAAAGGGGCAGTTTGAAAAAGGCGGCCTGGATTCGGACAGGATCTTTGATAAAGATTTTTCAAGACGCTTTGAACGGGCAAGCATTTGGTGGTCCAGAACCTGAAAACCCAGAACCTGAAAACATGGGGTGTTTCATTGGCAGGCCTGTCCAGGATGCCCCATCACATCCTGCGACAAAGGCGCGGCACGGTGACCGCGCCGCCCTGTAACACCAGAAAATCCCCCCCAAGACAAGAAACAAGATAGCCCCGTCCGGTGCCCGGCCTGCCGGGTCATCACGGCGTCACGGCATGGGATGTGGCGGGCCGGATGTCGTCATGATGGATCAGGCCATGCACCGGGCGGGTCCAGCGCGCGGTATCAATACAGGCAAGCAGCCATTTATCATATTCCACCACCAGCAGCCGCCATGTCGCAAGGCGCCGTGGGTGCAGCAGTGCGGGGGGCTGCACCGCAAAGGGATAAAGCGTGACACCCGGCGCCGCGCGGGCAATTTCCATCATGGCGCGACGGATGTGATATCCCGCCGTCACCACAATCAGGGAATGGATGTCCTGCGCGCGCACCCACTGCGCCGTTTCATCCGCATTGCCCAGCGTGGAGGTCGCCTGTCGCCCCAGCGTGGTCCGCAACCAGACCTCCAGCGGCAGGACCCGTGGCGCGCGTGTCAGGAAATCCCCCAGTGTGGCGTGCGGGTCCACGCCGGAGATGAGAAGCCGGCGCGCACGGTGTTGCGCCATCAGTTGCAATGATGCCTCGATCCGTCCCTGTCCCCCCGTCAGGGCAACCGCGCCGTCGCAGGGTGGGGGCATGCGGGGCGGACGGCGGGCATCGCGTACAAACCATGCCAGCCCCGCCGCCCACGACATGATCAGGACACACACGACCCCCAGCGCCAGCGAAACGGCATGGCGGCGTCGCGCGTGCGGTTCCGGTTTCATGGCAGGCGCCGCAGCCATGCCCGCACCGTCATCTGCGTCGTGACCCACCCCAGGACGGCGGCCCCCACCGGCAGCGCCCCCAGCATCGCAAGAAGCGAGGGCGGAAGCACGCCCAGTACCTGTGTCGCGGATGCGGCATTCCATGCGGCGGGTGTGAACACCGACTGCATGTCGGGCATGTCCGCGCCATTGAACGGCGCGGCCAGAAGGCACAGCACGACCAGCACCGGCATGGCCAGGATACTGCCGCATGTCCCGCCCACCAGCGCCAGCGCACCCACCCGCCACGCAAAACGTGCAGCGATATAGCCGTCTGTCGCGCCAAGGGAATGGATCAGGTCGATGGCCCGCCTGCGCGCCTGCAGGCCCGCGCGCGTCGCGGCCATGATGACGATGGCCGACACGGCGATGACGATGAAGATCGCCAGCAGTGCGCAGGTCTGCAGGCTGTCGGCCAGCGCGGCGAGGCGGTCGCTCCATATGCTGTCATGTTCGACCACGATGCCCGGGACGCGCGCCTGCAATGCCTGCATTACGGTATCGGGCAGGTGGCGTGTGTCGCGGGCATGCACCTCGATCACGGCGGGCATGGGCAGGACAAGGTCGCTGCCCTGTTCGATCCATGGGGCAAGCAGGTTGCGCAGTTCGCCATCCGTCAGGCGATGGACCGCCTGCGCATCGGCCCCGGCCGACAGGGTGGCCATCGCGGCCTGTATCCGTGTCGTCCCCGCCGCCATGGCCGCGCCGTTCATGCCTGCGCCATTCATGCCCGTGCCCGGTGCAGGGAGGGCCGGGTCATCGGGCTGTGGCACCTGCACGGTCACGACCGCGCCCGCCCCATGGGTCCAGCGCACCGACAACGCATGCGCCCCGATCCCCCCGGCAAGCGCAAGTGCGGCAAGGAACGCCATCGCCCCGACAAGGAAGGGCAGCAGCCGGTCGGGGATGGCCTGCCGCAGGGCAAGGCCATCGCGGCGGCGCGTGCCGGGCCACAGGGCCATGCGTTCAGCCCTCCTGCACGAGGTAGCCCTGCATCAGTTCGATCGCATGGGCGGGATATTTGCGTACCAGCGCATCGTTATGCGTCGCCACGACAATCGTGGTGCCCAGTTCCGCAAGACGGTGGAACATGGTCATCAGGCGCGTGGCCTGCCGGTCATCAAGTGCATTTGTCGGTTCGTCCGCCAGCAGCAGGGCGGGGCGGTGGATGACGGCGCGCGCAATGGCCACGCGCTGCTGTTCCCCCCCCGAAAGCTGTGGCGGCAGCGCGTCGATGCGCGACCCCAGCCCGACCCATTTCATGATGGCGTTGACCTCATGGCGGATCTCGCTTTCAGGGCGGAGCTGCAGGCGCAGTGGCAACGCCACGTTATCGAACACCGACAGGTCATCCAGCAGCCGGAAATCCTGATAGACCACGCCGATGCGCTGGCGCAGGCGGGCGATCACGCCCCGTCGCGCCTGCATCACCGGCACGCCCAGCACCTCCACCATTCCTGATGACGCACGCGCATCCAGCGCAAGGAGGCGCAGCAGGCTCGACTTGCCCGCGCCCGATGGCCCGAGCAGCCAGCGGAACTCCCCCTGTGATACGGCCACGCTGACATGATTCAGTGCAGCCCCCTTCTGTGCCGAGGGATAGAGGTAGCTGACGTCTTGCAACCGGAACATGGGGCGCCTGTTTACATGCTGCGCGCCGAAACGGCCGACAGTGTCGCGCACAGGGCCGCCGCCGCCATCAGCGCCAGCCCGTCAAAGATGAGCGAGGACGGCGTCAGCAGGTGACTGCCGAGGTTCAGATGGTCGGGAATGGCGTGGGAGACACGCACGATCACATCATGGGCCTGCGGGTCGCCGGCTTCGGATGAGGAACTGACGATCCCCATCAGGTGCGGCAGCGCGCTCCATCCGATGCCCACGATCAGAAGCAGCGGCGCCACCAGTTCGGCAACCTGTTGCACGAAATAAAATGCGAAATAGCACACGGACCACACCGCGACGCGGACGATGTTCACCCATGCAGGACGTCCGGTGGTGGGGGCGGTATTGGAAAAGGGGGTGTCCATTATCAGATATCTCCGGCATGCAGGTGCGATGCGCCGCCCGGCCTGTCGGGAACGCATTCCTGCCCGAGGTAGCGACGGCTTGTGTTAAATGCAAACTTCTGCCTTGTACACATACAACGCGACGCATGGAAACGGATAGCAACGTGCCACGAAACCGGGATATGGGATACGGCCTGCGATCAGGCCACGATGTCCCCGTGCAGGGGGCGGGGATGCGCGCGATGGTTGTCTTTTGCATCGGCGCGCAGGCGCATGCCCTGCCGGTGGGGGATGTGCATGAATGCATTCCCGCCCCGGCATTGTCTGCGTTTGCGCTTGACCTGCCGCACCTGCCGGGATGGTTCTGGCTGGGGAATGCGCGCGTGCCGGTCATCGACCTTGCGGTGCTGATGGGGGTGCGCCCGCCTGCGGTGCTGCATGCTGCGGACCTGCTGTATCGCCCGTTGCTGCTGTGCCGGGATGTGGGGGGGCGATGGGTGGCGTTGCTGGTGGACCGGGTGATGGATGTCATGGAGGTGCGCGCCGATGCGATCCGCCCGGCCGGTATTGATCGCATGGCGGGAGGCTGTATTGTCGGCGAGATTGATCGCGGAGGCGAACCACCCGCTTTCGTGATGGAGATGGATGGCGTGCTGCGGCAGGGCGAACGTCTCAGGCTGGCGCAGCTGATGGCGCGCGAGGAACAGCGCGCAGCGTTATGGACTGCGAATGGGGCGCGCGATGTCTGAGGTCAGCGCCGGGTTGCGACGGGTCATTTCCGTGATTACCGCGCGAACCGGCCTGCATTATTATACCGACAAGCCGGCGTTGCTGGAAAAGATCGTCGCCGCGCGCATGTCGGCCCTGGGATGCCGGGGATATCTCGATTACCTCGAACATCTTGATGACGAGGCGCTGGGCGCTGCCGAATGGCGCGAACTGGAATCCGCCGTCACCATCGGGGAGACCTTCTTCTTCCGCTATGCCGAGCAGTTCCGCGCGCTGGAGGCCACGATCCTGCCTGAACTGCTGGCGCGGCTGCGGGGTGTGCGCGTGTTGCGGATCTGGAGTGTCGGGTGCTCCAACGGGGCGGAACCCTATTCGCTTGCGATCGTGCTGCAACAGTTGCTCGATCGCCGGGGGGAGGACGGGTGGACCATCGAAATCCTGGGCACCGATATCAGCACCCGCGCGCTGGAGCAGGCACGGCAGGCGGAATTCGGCTGGTGGGCGCTGCGTGACCTGACACCGCGCCAGCGCGCGGAATGGTTCGTCCCGGTGGTGGAGGGACGGACATGGCGGCTGAAAGACTGCTACCGGCAGATGGTGCGCTTCCGCCACGCCAATATCATGGACCTGCCGCACGGACGCGGGCCGGCCGGGCCGTTCGACCTTGTGCTGTGCCGCAATGTGCTGATCTATTTCGATCCTGTGCAGGTCGCGCGGCTGGTGCGTGAAATGGCGCAGCGCATGACGGCGGGGGGGTGGATGCTGGTCGGGCATTCCGAACCGATGGAACATTTCGAAAGCTTCATGCAGCCTGTGCGCCTGCCGGGCACAATGGCCTTTCGTGCGCGGGCGGCGGCGGACATGCCGGCGGGTGCCCCCGCGCAACAGCGTCCCATGGCGGCCCTCACGGGTGTTGCAGGCCTTGCAGGGTTCGCGCCGCTGTCATCGCCCATTCCCTGTCGTCCCGTGCGTCCATCGCGTCCTGCACCTTCATTTCCCACCCCCATCTCATCCGGCCCGGCCCGTAATGACCCGGCGGGTGAAGCCGGCAGGGAGGTGGCAGGCAGCAAAGCGCCAGACAGGAAAACGCCAGACAGGGAATTACAAGGCAGGGAATTACCAGACAGGGCATTACAGGACAGGGACGCGGGCAGTCGGGATGCAGGCATCCTGCGCACGATACGCCAGCTTGCCGACGGCGGGGCGCCGCGTCGTGCGGTGGGGATGTGCCGTGAGTACCTGCGCCGCGCGCCCATGGCGGTGGGGGTCTATTTCATGCTGGGCGTCCTGTTGCTGACGCTGGGCGAGCATGAGGGCGCGGTGGAGGGATTCCGCCGCGTGATCTACCTGCGCCGGGGCCATGTGATGGCGCGATGCTATCTCGCGCACCTGCTGGAGGGGACAGGTGCCGCGCAGGAGGCCCGCCGCCTGCGTGCGCAGGCCCGCGAACTGGCGCTGTGCCTGTCGGCGACGCATGTCCTCGAAGGGGGCGGTGGCCTGACGGCGGGGGGGCTGCTGCGGATATTGCAGGACAAGGAAAACCACGATGCGGGGCTGCTGGCCGCATTGCCTGACATCGCATCGGGGCTGGCGTGATGTCGGATCATGCGCATGACGGCGCCGTCCCCCCACCGGATGGCGTGCAGGCCGGGCCGGGGCAGGAGCGTTTCGCACGGCGTATCCTTGCCGAACGCGCCGCCCTGCTTGCCGCGCGGCGCGATGGCGCCGCCGCGCAGCCCTCGCCGGGGCGGCGCATGCTGGTGCTGGATGTGGGGGGGCGCGAATGCTGCATCGACCTCGACGCCGTGCTGCGTGTGACCGACCCGACATGGAGCGACATGCCCCGCCGCGCCGATTGTCCCGCCAGTGTGCGCGGCGTCTATGGCTATCAGGGCGATCTCTATACCGTCTTTGACCTTGCCATGCTGCTTGAGGAGGGGGCGCAGCCTGACCCGGGGGTCATGATCCTGCTGCGTTCGGTGTCCTCTGTGCCGCTTGCGCGCATCGCGCTGCTTGCGGGGAATGCCAGAGGCGTTATGGATATTCCCGCCACCGCACCATCCGTCCTGCCATCTGGCTTTCCCACCGCCGTGCTGCCTGGCGGGCGGCATGTCGTGGTGCTGGACCCGGTCCGTCTTTTTTCCGTCCGCTATTCCGGAGTGTAGCCTGTCGTGACGATTGCAAACCGTCTGTTGTTCGGCTTCATGGTCGGCGTCCTGCTGATGGTCTCGCTTGGCGTCTATGCGCTGGGACAGATCCGTGACGTCCGCGATGAAATGACCATCATCGTTACACGTGACCTTACGGTCTATCGGCAGTTGACGTTGATCCGCGTGGATGAAACCGACCTTGCGGCGCGACGGCTTGCGATTGTCGCGCATTATTACGCGCATGATTACGAAAATGCGCCCGGCGCGCTGGATGACGCCATTTCCGACTGGGATGAACGCGCCCATCAGGCGGACGAACTGCTCAGCAGCGTCACCGCCGGCGCGGACGAGGCGCAGCGCCTGGCCCAGTCCACAGACCAGCGCGACATGTTCGCCACCGTATCGGGGCAGTTGCGTGAAATCGCGCAGCAGGTGCTGGTGGATGAACGCGCGGTCGGCGCGCTGTTCCATGCAATGCGTGCGGGCGACCAGCAGATGGTGCGCGAACAGGTCGGCCGGATCGAAAGCCGGGAGAAAGAGATCGACCAGCTTGTCAGCCAGGCGGCCTCGCTGCTGGACCGTGGGGTGCGCGTTGCGGAAACGCAGGGGGGCGCGTCATATGACTACAGCCGCCGTTCGCTGGCCATCGGGTTGGGGGTTGCGGTCATCGTGGCCCTGATCGTGACGTTCTGGACACGGCGCTCGATCATGGAACCGCTGGCCTCCATCATGCATGTGATGGAACGCGTGGGGCAGGGCGACCTTGCCACCCGTGCGAAGGTGGGCGACATGGGCGAAAATCGTGACGAGGTGGCGCGCCTTGCCGCCGGGCTGAACCGCATGATCGACGGGCTGCGTGAAATCGCACGCCAGAGCGGGGAGGTCACGCGTGATCTGGACGTGGCCGTGGCGGATATCCGCGCCTCCACCCAGCAGCAGGCCGCAAGTGTGGAGGAACAGTTCGCCGCCATCCAGGAAACGGCGGCCACGGTGGACCAGATCACCCATTCCGGCGCACAGATCAGCAAGCGCGCGCGTGAGGTGATCTCCTCCGCCGAGGTGATCGTCCACAGTTCCGCCAGCGGGCTTGAGGCCGTGGAGGAGACGGCCCGCGCGATGGCGCGCACCCATGACGGGGCCGAGGCCGTGGCGTCGAACATCGTCGCACTGTCCGAACGGACCGAAGCGATCAGCGAGATCATCACCACGGTCAACGACCTGTCCGAACGCTCCCACCTGCTTGCGCTCAATGCCGCGATCGAGGCGGCAGCGGCGGGTGAACACGGGCGTTCCTTCGCTGTGGTCGCGGCAGAGATGAAGATCCTTGCAGATCAGTCGCGCGATGCGACGCAGAATGTACGTTCCATCCTTGGTGACATCCAGCGCGGCATCAACACCTCGGTGATGTTGACGGAAGAGGCGGTCAAGCGTGTTTCCGCCGGGCGTGAACGCACCGACATCGCTTATAAGACGATCGAACGCATGACTGGCGGGATTGAGGAAGGTGTCCATGCGTTCCAGCAGATCGTCGCCTCCACCAACCAGCAGCAGCTTGGCATCGAACAGGTCATGACCGCGTTGCAGAGCATCCGCCAGGCCAGCCAGCAGACATCGGGCGGCACGCGCAACCTTGAGGCATCGGCAAGTAATCTTGGCAAGCTGTCGAAGCAGTTGCTGGCGATTTCCGCCCGCTATCGGACCTGACACCGGTTGTGGTCGATCTCAGGCAGGAACTGCTGGCGGTTTTTGACGCGGAATATCGCGACCACCTGCGTGTCATCCGCGGCCTGCTGAATACAGGGTGCGATACCGTCCCTGCGCTGGCGGAGATATTTCGCCGCATGCATTCGCTGAAGGGGGCGGCGCGCGCGGTTGAAATCCCGGCGGTGGAAGATGTGGCCCACGCGGTGGAAAACCGCCTGTCGATGTTGATGGAACGTGGCGGGACGCTTGATGATGCGGATATCGCGGCCATCGCACGCGCGCTGGATGATATCGACGGCATCATGGAAACGCCCCCGCCGTCGCAGCCGCCCATGCCCGACCCATACGGCATGGCGGACGGGGAAGGCCCCGC
>NZ_BANE01000171.1 GCF_000964405.1 Novacetimonas hansenii JCM 7643 | reverse complement strand
CATCGCAGAAATCGATCGTGAAATCGCAAATGTCGATCAGGGGCATAAACAAGTTATGCCCATCATGCAGCCTGCCAAGGAGGTACTCGTGCCTGCATGATACCACCAAAGCCCGGACGATCGATCATGCCAAGATAGCCTGCACAATCAATGATAGGACCGCATCGCGACCTGGAGCACGCAACCCGGTCTCTACTTTTTTATCAACCGGGTCGGGACAGTAGCCGTTCCAGCCGCAGTCTTCCCCGATTGTCCGTCAATCGCCAGACCGTAAGATATGCTGCGACCGTTGCGCCGATCAGGTTGCCACTGACGATCAGCGACATCAGCAGAACCTGATATCTGGATGCATCCAGAGGATTCATGCCTGCCAGTATCTGTCCTGTCATAATGCCGGGCATGGTAATGATCCCGGCGGCGGCCATCTGGTTTAGCGTGGGAAGCAGGGCGGTACGGGCCGCCTGACGAATAAGTCCATTCATTGCCTGTGCACGGGTCGCCCCGAGAATGATCCGCGCCTCAATTGCCTGGCGTTCACGTGTAATGGCAGACAGCAGCGTGTTCATCGACAGGCTGGTTGCATTCATGACATTGCCCAGCAGCAGGCCCGTCAGGGGAATTGCCGTGCGCGCCACATACCATGGATGGGGCTGAAGTGCTGTCCTCAACCCGATCAACGCCACAATGAGCGTTCCTGTCACTGTCGCTGCCCCGGCAATCCCGAAATGCCAGCCCGAACCCAACCGATCATGCTGACGCGCCCCTGCCTCATAAGTGGCAGCACAGAACATGCATGTCAGCAACCCGACCGTCAGCCACACCGAGGCGTGACCAAACACAAACAACAGCACGCTGCCAACAAGGACAAGCTGTGCCGCCATACGCACGGCGGATACCAGCAGCAGTCTATGCAGCCCCAATGACAGAAAAAATGACAGGGCGGCACCGGTAACAATAAGCGCAACAGCAACCAGAAGATCTGCTGTCGTCAGTACGATCGGGCTCATGCCAGTATCTCTTCCAGATGCCCATGCCTCATCTGAAACTGTCGGTCAGCCATACGCTCGGCCTGGCGCATATTGTGGGAAACAAGAATAATGGCCACTCCTTGTGCCCGTAACGCCTGCAGGACAGTTTCCACCTTGTCCGTCGTTGCACCATCCAACGCCGAACAGGGTTCATCCAGCAGCAGGACACGGGGATTCAGCCGTATCGCCCTGATCAGCGCCAACCGCTGACGTTCCCCCGTTGACAGGCGCGAGAGCGGCGTGCGCAAACAATCCGTCCGAAGACCAAGACGTACGACCAGATCGCGCACTTCGTCCGTATCCGCCATATGGTCCGTCACGACATCCGACCACCATGCAGGTTCCGCCGGAACATACTGCACCAGACGACGCCACCGGTCCGCAGGCATGGCTGAGCAGGCCTTCCCATCAACCTGTGCGTCCCCCTCATGCGGGTCAAGGTCGGCAATCATACGCAGCATCACCGTTTTTCCACTGCCTGACTCCCCGGTAATTGTGATGCATTCACCGGCAGCAAGCGCAAACGTGAACGGACCACCATGAGCCGACTGTAATGCCAGAACTGCCAAGGCCGATACCATCCCTGTGGCAGTATCCCCATTCGTCATCATCCATCCCCCGGAACGGCCAACACCCATCATCACATAAAAAGTCAGTCATGTTGCATTTGCTTCAGGACTGTTGCCTATATTGGCATATGCTGGATATACGCAATATTACGACCTGTTAGACCTTGAAATTCTTCCCATATTTTAGGGATGAAAAAAAGAGATAGAACAGGCACTTTTACGGATGAGACGTGGACGATCTGGGACATGGGACATGGGAGCCTGACCAGCCATTCCCGCGAAACGACGTGATGCACCGGTCGCCCGCCCCAAATGGGCCTATCGGTGTCGGCATCTCGTTGAGAACCTCTGGGCTCGCCTCAAGAAATGGCGTGCAGTCGCAACCAGATATGAAAAACAGCAACATCGTTCCTCGCGGTCATCCATATCGCTGCCGCAGCAGAATGGATCAAGCCCTAACACGCCGTAGGCTGCAAACACAGTCAATACATGCCTGCATTTCGAAATCTACCTGTTTTCTGCATGGTCTTACCATAATTCTGGTACATGCGCGCCGTGTCTCTTTTATTGCGGGGACCAGACGAACATAGAGACTATTAAAAATAGAAATATCAGAAATATTTTTCAAAACCCAAAACGAACAATACATGATTCTGGAAATTCCCCTCCCTGAAAATGGATCATACGCTGTGGCGTCCACCAAGAAATACAGACGAACATTTGACATTTTTCATGATATTAACAGGTCAGTACTTTTAATATGTACAAATTCTCTTTCCACCGCAATCGACCAGATTTTTATTCCCACTAACGCGATATCAGAATTACATATTACTGTGTTTTTAGAATAACCGGAGTGCTGCTGGCCGGGACAGTCTTGTCCCTGAGTTTTTGAATATCACTTACCAAGACGCGAGCCCCCCGGTTTCCCCATGACGAACGGATGAATGTCAGCACATCTGCAATGTCTTTGTCCGAAAGCTGCGCGCGATATGATGGCATCCGATAGGCATCTGGTATACCATTTGCCACGATACGGGCGGAACCATTCAGCGTGATGTTGATGGCCGAAGAACTATCAGACGCCAGAGACGACGCAACCCCGGCCAGCGGTGGAATCCACTGCCCCTGCCCGCGGCCATCCACGCCATGGCAAAAACGACATTGCGCCATATAGATCTGCGCACCCGGTATCCGCTGTTGTCCTGCAGGTTCCAGGGCGGCAGTCTGTGTCGGTTCATAATGCCACGAGGACGTATCACGCTGTCCATCGGTGGGCAGGGATTTGAGGTAATGTGCAACAGCACGCAGATCATCATCCGTGAAGAACTGCGTTGAATTATTAAAAACCTCTGTCATGGAGCCAAAAACAACGGCATGCGTATTCCGACCGGTCTTCAGGAAATGAAAGACATCGTCTTCACTCCACCGACCCAACCCCGTATTGGGGTCATTACGCAGACTGGGTGCAAACCACCCGTCAATCAACGCGCCGGACACAAACGTCCGACTGTGACTGTCTGCCCCCTTCTCATTGAACGCCAGCCCTCGTGGCGTATGACACGCCCCACAATGCCCGGCCCCTTCGACAAGATAGGCGCCCCGGTTCCACTGGACGTCCTTAGAGGCATCTGGCTGATAAACACCAAACCGGGCAAAAGTTACATTCCATAATGCCAGAGGCCACCGCATGTTCAGCGGCCAGGGGATCGTGCTTTTCCGGTTTTCCTGATGAACGACCGGAACACCATGCATGAAATAGGCATAAAGCGCACGGACATCGTCATCCGATATCCGGGCATAGGACGGATATGGCATGGCCGGGTAGAGGCGATGCCCGTCTTTTGCCACGCCAGAGCGAAGCGCCCTGTCAAAATCCGCCAGCGTATAGGTGCCGATACCCGTGTCACGATCAGGCGTGATGTTCGTGGCAAAGATCGCACCCATCGGCGTTACCATCTTCAGCCCCCCAGCATAGGCCGTCCCACCCGGCGCAGTATGGCAGGCCACACAATCCGCCAGACGCGCGACATAGCCCCCGCGTGCGACAAGTGCGGTCGCGCGTTCCTCCTGCGGGTCGGTCTGGTCAAAAGGCGATGCTGGCACCCGGGTCACGAACCATGACATTCCCGAAACCAGAACGGCTGACACAGGAACCACCACTGTGAAAATTTTCTTCAGGCGGTTATTCATTTTATATTCCGCAATCGAATTCTCAGCTTGAAAAATCATGGCGTGACAGTGGCATGCTACGGATACGCCGCCCCGTCAGGGTCGAAACCGCATTGGCAACAGCAGGCGGAATGGCGGGCAATGGGGGTTCACCCACCCCACCCATCGTTTCCCCACTCTCGACAATTTTCACATGCACGCGTGCCATGTGATCCAGCGTCAGGATCGGATACCCGTCATAATTACGCGCACGTGGCTCCCCATCTTCATAAACCGTCTCTTCCAGAAGAACCTGTGACAGGCCAAGCGCCACGGCCCCGTTCACCTGTGCCTCGACAATGGCGGGGTTCACAACCTGTCCGGGATCTATTGCTTCCCAGACGTCGTGTACACGAACACGACCGTTCTTGATCGACACTTCGGCAATCGCCGCTGCATGAGATCCGAACGGTGAAGCCATGGCGACACCACGTGCACGACGCGAACCATCCTCCGCCGTGAACGGGCCGCGCTTCCACCCACCGGACAGTTCCCCGACTGCCTTGAGCAGGGTGGTCAGGCGCCTGTTATCACGCAGCAGATACAGCCGCAGCCCATAAGGGTCCTGTCCTCCCCTATCGACCAGTTCATCCAGAAATGTTTCATACAGAAAGTCATTCATGGAATTCCCGACAGAGCGCCAGTAACCAAGCATTACGGGACTTTTGACATAATGCTGGGCAATACGCCTGTCCGGGATATCATATGCTTTCCCGGTCAATCCTTCGAGGGCACTCTCGTCCAGCTTGTCACCGCGCTTGTTATTCAGGCCTTCGGTGGGCCCTTCCGTCACGCTTACGGCTTCGAGAACCACGGGAATGCCGTTCTTATCCAGTCCGCCCCGAAACTGCACAGCCGCCATCGGTCGCAGCGTATCGCGCAGGAATTCTTCCTCGCGGCTCCAGATCAATTTGACGGGACGACCTGTCGCCTTTGCAAGCATAATTGCCTGGGGATAGGGACTTGCCGTGTCATAAAGAAAATGACGCCCAAAAAATCCGCCAAGCATCTGTGAGTGAACAGAAATTTTTTCCACGGACAGACCCGTGCGTCTGGCCATGTCGGCCCGGAACATATCCGGTGCCTGATTGGGTACCCAGATATCCAGTGTGCCATCCGGATTGAACCGGGCCAGCGCGGATGGCGGTTCAAGCTGTGCATGATTCACATACTGGCTGAAATATGTCGCCTCCACGACCGTATGCACATTTTGCAGCGCCGTCCTGACATTACCTCTTGTTTCCGCCTCCTGACCCGGCCCGCGTATATCGGCCAGTTCCTTCCTGAAGGCCTCCGTCGAGAAATCCGCAGGCATGACACGCATGCCCGTATCCGTTCCGGCTTCCTTCCAGTCGATCTGGGCGGCTTCGGCAGCACGCTTCGCATGCCACCAACGCTCGGCCACAACTGCGAACGCGCCCGGAAGATGATGCGTGGAATGCACCCCTTTCATCAACCGGACCTGATCCTCATTACGCACGGACTGAATATCCATGCCAAGGCGTGGCGCATGCTGCACGGCGGCATGAAGCATTCCCTCCACGCTGACATCAATCGTGTAGACAACCTTACCTGTCGATTTGTCATGAACATCCACACGCGGTACGGATGCACCGATCCAGCGAAACTGCCCTGACTTTCTGAGTGTGACACTCTCTGGCGCCGGCACAGGAAGATTCATCGCTTCGTGGGCAAGTTCACCATAGGCAATCAAACGCCCCGAGGCCGCATGAACCACCTGACCAGGCTGCGTCGTCAGTTCCCTGACCGGTACACCAAGATGCCGTGAACCGGCCTGCAGCAGCATTTGTCGCGCCAGTGCCCCAAGTCGGCGCATCGCGGAATAGCCATTGCGGATGGACATGCTGCCGCCGGTGATGCGCATGCCATTATCCATGACCACATATTCATCACCAGGCGGTGCATTTTCGACAAGGAAAGTCGCGGGATCAGCATCAAGTTCTTCGCCAACGATCTGCGCCATTGCCGTAAATGTACCCTGCCCGCCTTCGACAAAGGGACTCTGCAACCGCACCGTACTGTCAGGGCGGATTTCCAGAAATGCCGGCACATTCGTACCCCGCAGCTTCGTCCCCTCTGCCCTGGCGCGCCCTAAAGGCACGCCAATTCCCAGCACGAACGCTCCGGCCGCCACACCTGCCGAAGAGAGCATGAAGCCCCGCCGGGAGAGATTGACCGGGATTTCCTCCATCCCCATCGCATCGAACGGAGCATCAGTCACTGTCCAGCCCCTTTCCTTCCGTCGTGTCAGCCAGTTCGTGGATTGCCGCCTTGATGGCGTTATAGGTACCACAACGACAGAGATTGACCATCGCCGCCCTGATATCCTCATCCGTGGGATGCGCAGTCCGCATGAGTAGCGATGTCGCCGCCATCACCTGCCCGGACTGGCAATAGCCGCATTGCGGTACCTGATGCCTGACCCATGCAGCAACAACCCGTTTGCCGATCCTGTCCTGTTCGATTGCTTCGATGGTTGTAATTTCTGCCGCCCCCACTTCGCCGACCGGCATGACACAGGATCGGACTGCATTGCCATTGACAAGCACCGTGCAGGCACCACACTGCGCAAGGCCACATCCGTATTTGGTGCCCGTCATCTGCAGGTCATCACGCAGCACCCACAACAAAGGGGTATCCGGCTCAACATCAATGTGGTGCCGCGCACCATTAATCGTCAGTTCCATCAACGCCCCGTCGCCAAGTAAGAATGTCCAGCTTGCTGTTTGCATGACCAATGGGACCAGTACACGCCCCGATCCTGATGGGAGACATTGATCGGAAATATCCAGTCAATACAGAAATATTTCTGCACTCCCTATAAAAACCTAACCTTTTCTGCCCCGGTGGCAGATATGCCTGCATCCGCCTTACATCGTCATGGTCAGGCATGCCCTGTCTTCATCGTTGCAAACGCCAGTAGTGCCGCAATCACAAGCACAAGCGCACTGGCGGCAAATGTGGCCTGATAACCGATCCCATCAAAGAGGAGGCCCCCACAGGTCGCCCCCAGCGTGATGGCAAGCTGGACGACGGCAACCATAAGCCCACCTCCGGCTTCTGCATCCTGCGGAAGCGTACGGGCCAGCCACGTCCACCATCCCACAGGCGCTGATGTCGCAAACAGGCCCCATGCAGTCAGTATCATGGCAGAAACGACAACCCATTTCCCCAGCACAATGAGGCCGACGGCCATGATGGCCATCAGGAGCGGAATGACGATCAGAACCGGATAGATACTTTTTTTCAATGCCCCCCCGATCAGCACAGTACCAACAAAGCCGGAAACCCCCATCAACAGCAGGATCAGCGACAGGGTGGACACATCAACATGGGCAACTGTTTCAAGAAATGGCCTGACATATGTAAAAAGTGTGAACTGTCCCATGAAAAAGAGACTGACCGCGACCATTCCCATTCTGACGATCGGTCGCGTCAACAGAGCAAAAACGCTTGCAGAGTGTCGATGACGTTCACTTGGCATGGACGGAAGGCTGAGAACCTGCCAGGCGAAAACAATGACAGCCACAGGCACCACACAGAAAAATGCACCGCGCCATCCAATAAGACTACCCAGAAAACTTCCGGCGGGCGCCGCAATAACCGTCGCAAGGGCATTTCCACCATTCAGGATCGCAAGCGCACGTGGCACATGATGATCTTCGACAAGGCGCATGGCCGTAGCAGCCGACATCGACCAGAAACCGCCGATCACGACACCAATCATCGCCCGCCCGAACATGAAGATGATATAGTTCGGTGCGAGGGACACAACTGTCCCGGAAACAATCATCATACCAATGAGGGCCAGTAACAGCGTCTTGCGATTCACACCCTTGGCAAGCGATGCAATACACAGACTTGTCAGGACCGCAAATGCGCCGGATACCGAAATGGCCTGTCCCGCCTGCCCTTCACTGATATGAAGATCCGCTGCAATCGGGGTCAGAAGGCTGACTGGCATGAATTCGGATGCAACGAGCGCAAAGGCCCCCAGAGACATGGCAAGCACGGCGCCCCAAGACCCTGCCTGACTATCGGCATTCTGGATCATTTCAGGAGCTGTTTGAGAGATAGTGTCCATTCTGCCTCAATATTACGATCATTTACACCCATGGACCTCCCTCATAATCATGCAAGAGATCAACAAGGCACCAGCCATCAGACACATTATTGCCATGTGCCAGCCTATCTCATGCATTGTGGCAGGTGAGGTGTGATAGAAGACATAAGGAATGAATGGCATATAGACTAGCCCCAATAAAACGAGTACTATCATGAATTATATTCATGAATGCTCTGGGGCTGGTATTATGCTGTGCCGACAGATATCAGGACATGTGCCGGCACTCAGGCAGAAGCTGCCGATAATTTCTTCATGGTCTCATGCAAATGGGCCGCAATGTCCAAGTATACGGCGCATCCACAATAAATTTATATAATCTGCCCCATCTTAAATCTGTTGCCTGGTAGGGCGGAAAAGAATTTCGTTGATATCGACATCTTCCGGCTGATTGATGGCGAATGCCACGCATCTTGCAAACGAGTCAGCACCAATAGCAATATTCGGCACAAACTTCTGGAGCTGTTCGGCAGTTGCTTCATCATGGATGCCATTAAGCAGTTCAGACTGAACCGCCCCCGGTGAAATGACCGTCGTGCGCATGTTATACGGCTTCACTTCTCCCCGCAGCCCTTCCGAAAGAGCACGGACAGCAAATTTTGTGGCCGAATACACAGCACTGTTTTCAAGAACGCGATGGCCTGCGACAGACGATACGTTGATGATATGGCCGCTCTTCTGTGCTTTCATATGGGGCAGAGCTGCCGCAATGCCATACAGGACGCCTTTGATATTGACATCAATCATCAAGTCCCACTCATCAACGCGCAGTTTTTCGAGTGGCGACAAAGGCATAACCCCTGCATTATTCAGAAGCACGTCAATGCGGCCATAAGTTTTGACGGCCGTATCAACAAGTTTCTGGACCGAGGCACGGTCCGTCACGTCCGTTTCAATCGCCAGAGCCTTGCCACCTTTGGCAAGGATACTGTCGGCAAGTGTTTTGATACGGTCTTCGCGCCGCGCACCAAGTACAACAGTGCCCCCCAACCCCGCCAGGTGCCGTGCGGCTTCCGCCCCCAGACCGCTGCTTGCCCCCGTAATGACAACGATCTTGTCCGTAACATTGTTATTCATGATCATTCTCCGTATTTTTAACGGTCGATTTTCTGGAATTTGAGGACGAAATTATCCCCCTCCCCGATCGCGGCATATTTGGCACGATCCGTGTCCCCAAGGGCAAAGGTCGGCGGTAGTGTCCACACGCCTTTTGGCCAGTTGGCCGTATCACGCGGATTGGCATTGATTTCCGACGTACCAACCAGCTTGAACCCTGCTTTTTCAATCAACGAGATCGCATAAGACTGGCGCACATACCCATCACCCGCATGCGGATCCTGCACGGCATCCGTATGGCCGCGATGGTCTTCAACGCCGAATATTCCCCCCGACCTGAGGACCCGGTGGATTGCCGCGAGCATCTGTGGCGCGTTCCCGGCTTCCATCCAGTTATGAAGGTTACGGAATGTCAAAACAAGATCAGCACTGTCAGGCAAGGCGAAATCAGGATGTTCGCCATCAAACCGTGTGGTCCTGAACGTCTGCGCAAGTTGCGGATGTGCGGCCAGCATCTTGCTGAAGGCTGAACCGGCCCCATCTTCGGGACCAAACGCCAGAGTATAGCTCCCCCGATCGTGCAAATAGGGGCCAAGGATCTGCGTCCAGTATCCTCCTCCCGGCCAAATTTCCACAACGCGGGCATCAGGGCGCAGACCAAAAAAATGCAATTCCTCCACAGGATGCCGGATTGGATCGCGCGCGATAAACTTGGCATCCCGGGTGGAAGAATGAACAGCCTGTTCCAGCGTCGGCGCCGCCAATGCCTGCCCAGTCATGGTCATGGCAACCGCGCATACGAGAGGATAAACTGCTTTCATGATTTTTCTATATCCGTTCCTATGCCAGAATCCCTGATATTTCCCTATATAGGGTTTCATCACAAGCGCGATTAGCCCCCTGTAGACGCATACGCCCTTCGATTGTGCTCATGAATGCGACAGTCAGGCCGTCTCATGATGCATTCCCTCGACAAATATCAGAGAGGCGCATCAATGACGCAATACTTCATTTTATCCAGACAGAATTTTCAAGGCTCCATATCCTGTGGATGATTAATGAATGAAATTCATAATCATATTCAAAATATAGCGGCTAGTCGCAAGAAGATGGGATAAATTACTATGACCATTCATGCATCAATACCGATGCCATCTGACATCGCGCAACATGGCAATCAATTTTCCACAGTTATCCCCCACCAGATGCGAAAAGAGGAAATTGCCAATTCATGGGCATTGTTGGTCTTGCGCTCCGAAAGCCATATACTTTTATCGTTGGGGGAGTGCTGATCCTTCTGCTTGGCATTTCGGCCATCTTCAGGACACCAACCGATATTTTCCCGAATATCGACATCCCGGTCGTTACTGTCGTCTGGTATTATGACGGCCTGTCAGCACCAGAAACCGAAAAGCGCATCAGTACCTATACGGAATTTTCCCATAGCTTTTTTGTCAATAACCTACGGACAATCGAAAGCCAGACAACACCAGGCCTGGTACTTCAAAAGCTGTATTTCCAACCTGGCGTGGATATTGGCGTGGCACTCGGCCAGACAGTGGCCGCGACACAGTCGATCCGCGCCCAGCTTCCCCCCGGTGTGCAACCCCCGATTATCATGCAGTACAGCGCATCAAGTGTTGCGGTCCTTCAGCTTTCCCTGTCTTCCGACAAACTCAGCGAAAGTGAACTTTACGACTATGGCGTGTATCGCCTGCGCCAGCAGATGGCCCCGGTTCCAGGCACGCTGTTGCCTCCCCCACACGGCGGCAAGATCCGCCAGATCATGGTCGATATCGACCCGACCAAGCTGCAGGCCCTAAAGATCAGTCCACTGGATGTGTCCAACGCCATCAATGCCCAGAACCTGACGCTGCCCGGTGGAACGGTAAAATTCGGGCCATCGCAATATAACATCCAGATGAACGGCATCCCCTATTTTTCTGCACAGTTGAATAATATTCCCCTGCGCAAAGATCCCGTGACAGGCGCCATCATCCGTATCCGCGATGTTGCACAGGTTCGTGATGGCTGGGAAGTACAGCACAACATTGTCCGCCGTGAAGGTCAGCGTTCTGTCCTGTTACGAATCATGAAGGCCGGGAATGCCTCCACACTTGCCGTCGTCAACGCCATGCGTAACACCGTGCTGCCGATTTCCCGGGCTGCCGCACCGCCTGGCATGAAGATTGACGAACTGTTTGACCAATCCCTGTTCGTCAAGGCAGCGATCAAGGGGGTTGCGTCAGAAGCCATCATCGCCGGGCTGCTGACTGCTGCCATGATCCTTGCGTTCCTGTCGAGCTGGCGTTCGACATTGATCGTCGCCGTGTCTATTCCGCTTGCCATTCTTTCTTCGATTGCCATCCTGTCTGCAACCGGTGAAACCCTGAATCTGATGACGCTGGGCGGTCTGGCACTGGCTGTGGGTATCCTTGTTGATGACGCAACGGTCACGATCGAGAACATCCATCGCCTGCATCATGATGGCGCCGAACTGCGCAGGGCCGTACTGGATGGTGCCGCGGGTATTGCACTGCCAACTCTTGTGTCAACGCTGGCAATTTCATGCGTATTTGTGTCCGTCGAGTTCCTGACAGGACCATCAAGGTTCCTGTTTACACCCATGGCACTGGCCGTAGTGTATGCCATGCTGGCCTCCTACGCCATCAGCCGGACACTTGTGCCGATTTTTGCAGCCCTTCTCCTGCGCTCCGAAGAACAGGCCAGAAAACGCCGCAAGGAAACAGGCAAGCCACCTACGGTGTTCGAACGTTTCGGTGCGAAATTCGATGCCCGGTTCGAACGTCTTCGCACGCGTTATGAAAATGCGCTCTCCGCCCTTCTGCAAAGCACATGGAAAGCCCCGGCGCTGGGGGGGATCTTCATCTTGGGGGCCGTGCTGCTTGCAGCACAGGTTGGGCAGGACTTCTTTCCGAGTATAGATGCAGGCGAATTCAAGCTTCATGTCCGCGCACCTGCCGGGACCCGGATCGAAACGACAGAACGAATTTTCGATCAGGTCGAAGATACAATCCGGGAAATCGTTCCCACAAATGAACGCGAACTGGTGCTTGATGATATTGGCATTCCCTTTCGCTATTCCATGCCATTTGACGATGGCTCCACAATTGGCCCGAATGACGGACAGATTATGGTGGCATTAACGGAAAACCATCACCCCACCGCGCAATATATCAGCCGCCTGCGCACTGTGCTGGCCAAGCGGTTCCCTGATGTCGTGTTTTACTTCCAACCCGCCGACATGGTGACACAGATCCTCAATTTCGGCCTGACTTCCCAGATTGACGTCCGGATTACGGGATATGATCAGGCGAATAACCGTGTTGTCATGGACAAAATCATGGCGGAGATGCGTCATGTGCGTGGTCTGGTGGATGTACATCTGCACCAGCAACTCGCAGCGCCGGCCCTGAATGTATCGATCGACCGTGAACGCGCGCAGGACCTCAATCTGGTACTGAACGATGTCGCACGTAGCGTGATGGTCTTACAGGCTTCTTCCAATACCGTCACACCGAACTTCTGGCCTGACCCGCAGATGGGAACACTGTATCCGGTCGCTGTGCAGACACCGCAATATCAGGTCAATACCGTTGATGACCTGGGCAAGCTGGTCGTGGCCGGAAACGCATCCCAGGCCACGTCTGTCCCCACCCTGTTAAGGAATGTCGCCACCATTGAACGCACGGTGGCCCCTGACGTAATTTCACACAGCAACATCCAACCCGTTCTGGACATTGATGCCAGCGCCGAAAATCGTGACCTCGGGAGCATTGCACACGATATCGGTCGGATTGTAATGCGGCATAGATCTGAGCTGAAGCCTGGTAATAATATTGAGATTGCAGGACAGATCGACAGCATGAACACGTCGTTCACGCGTCTCGAAATCGGCCTGCTGGTGGCGGCCATCGCGGTCTACCTGCTCATGGTCGTCAATTTCCAGTCCTTTATGGACCCGCTGGTGGTCATACTCGGCCTGCCGGGAGCCATGTGCGGCATCGTACTCATGCTTTTCGTGACAGGAACCACTTTCTCTGTCCCCTCCCTTATGGGCGCGATCATGAGCGTTGGTGTCGCGAGCGCGAACTCCATCCTTCTCGTCACCTTTGCAAAGGAGCGCCGCGCGCACGGACTGAATGCCATGCAAGCCGCAATGGAGGCCGGTCGGGAACGTCTGCGGCCAATCCTGATGACGTCCCTGGCGATGGTAATCGGAATGTTGCCGATGTCGCTCGGACTTGGGGACGGCGGCGAACAGAACGCACCGCTGGGTCGTGCCGTGATCGGTGGGCTGATGATCGGAACCTGCACGACCCTCTTTATCGTCCCCTGGCTCTACAGCCGCCTGCGCCGGAACGAGACCCGCATACTTGAGGAATATGAGAATGTCTGACCCCGTTCCCCCACGCGCCAGTCGTAAGCGCAGGCCGCTGTCCGCCAGCCTCCTCGCCGGGACGGGGATTATCGTCGCGATCGGATACGGGGTCTACCTGCATGTCGAACGCGCGGCCATAGCACGCAGCATTGCCGCCGAACGCAGCCAGCAGATCCCTGATGTCCGGACCATGATCGCACGTGTATCGACCAGCGCCGTGCCACTCGATCTGCCAGGGGAAACGGTGGGCCTAGAAACCTCGGCGATCAACGCCCGCGCGTCAGGCTATATCGAAACACGATTGGTGGATATCGGTACGCCGGTGCATACCGGACAGGTTCTCGCGATCATTCGTGCCCCCGAACTTGACCATCGCGTCGAACAGGCACAGGCCACGTTGGCACAGGCACGCGCCAATCTGGACCTGGCGGGCGTTACGGCGCGGCGCTCAGGCGGGTTGGTCGGCGGCGGGGCGGTCAGCAAACAGAATTTCGATGTGGACCGCCTGACCCAACGGGCACGCCAGGCCGAACAGGCAGCGGCCAATGCCGTTCTTGCCGAAACGGCACAACGCCAGTCCTACACGACAGTAAGAGCCCCTTATGACGGGGTTGTCACCATCAGGAATATCGAAGCGGGCGACCTGGTCAGCGCCGACGCTACGCAGGTGCGACCACTCTTTGTGGTGACACGCACCGACCGTCTTCGCGTACGTGTCCATGTGCCCCAAGATGCCGCCCTGACGCTCAAGGTAGGCGAACCAGCCTCCATCGTGGTACCGGAACGGCCGGGACAGACCTTCCGTGGAACAGTGACGCGCACGGGTCATGCCCTGGAACAGGGCAGCCGGATGCTGCCTGTGGAGATCGAGATCGACAATCACGATGGTCGCCTGACAGCAGGGCTTTACGCAACAATCCATTTTGATTTCCCGCGCGCAACGCCCGTTATCATGATTCCTTCAGAAGCCCTGAACTATGAGGCTGACGGGCTTTCGGTCGAAACGGTCGGCACTGATAACAAGGTGACGATCCACAAGGTCAAGGTCGGGCGGGATTTCGGTGACAGGCTGGAAATCCTCGACGGCCTTCCCGAGGGAAGCCAGCTTGTGGTCCATCCTCCTTCCGCCCTGCATGACGGCAGCACTGTTGCACCACAACTTGACAAAAACCTGAAGGTGATCTGATCGTGCGGTCCTCGCTCTTTCTTCACGGGATTGCGCTGTCAGCTATGCTCGGCGGCTGCACCATGATCCCACATTATCACAGACCGGCCGCACCGGTTTCGACAACCTGGCCATCTGACGGCAAAAGCACTCCGCCACTCAAGAATGATACGGCGCTTATGCAGGACTGGCGGGAGTTTTACCGTGACCCGGTCATGCAGAACCTGATCGCCACGGCCCTGCAAAATAACAGGGACCTACATATTGCCCAACAGCAGACACGGGCCGCCAGTTCACAATTCGACATCGAAAATGCCGCCCTCTTCCCGACCCTGAACGGCACGGCAGGCGCCAATATCCAGAAAATGAATTCTCATATCTGGAGCCTTTCCCGCACGAATGAACCTATTTATATGCGGCAATATGCAGTTGGTTTTGGCGTTTCCGCTTATGAGGTCGATTTATGGGGACGTATCCGCAGCGCATCCCGTGCAGCATTCGACCGCTATATGGCCAGCGCACTTACTCAGCAGGCCATGCGCCTGAGCATTATTTCCAGTGTGGCGACGGCCATGCTGAACTGGATTGCCAATAATCAGGCAGTTACGGTCACACAGAATGTGCTGGAAAACAGGCGCCATACCTATGACCTTGTCAAACAGACGGCCACTGTCGGCACCGGCACGCAACTTGACGTAGCTGAAGCCGAAGCCGCCCTGCATGATGCTGAAACAGATCTACAGATCTATACACGCCAACGTGCGGAAACCCTCGATCAGTTGACGCTGCTGGTGGGTACCCCCCTGTCCGACGCCACCATCCAGTCAATGAACGCCAAAACATCACTTGATCGCGTCACGGCATTCCCAAATATCCCGGCTGGCCTGCCGTCCGATATGATTGCCCGACGCCCGGATATCGCGGCGTCAGAAGGCGAGTTACGGGCCGCCAATGACGATATCGGTGCAGCCCGGGCCGAATTTTTCCCAAAAATCCAGATCACGGCCGCCAATGGAACGGCAAGCAACAATATTACCCGCCTCTTTCAAAGCGGCATGGGAGCCTGGAACGTCGCCCCACAGATCACCCTGCCCCTCTTTGACGCGGGTCGGCTGACAGCCCAGCTCAAGCAGGCGCATGCGCGTAAACGAGAAGAGATGGCGCGCTATGAACGGACGATCCAGGCCGCATTCCGGGAAGTCGCCGATGCACTGGTCGGGCGGGAAACCTATGTCGGACAGATGACGGCCCAACAGGCGTCAGTTTCTGCCACCCAACGACAATATACCCTCGCCCTGCAGAGATTCCGGGCTGGCTATGACCCCTATCTTGCGACACTTGTCGCCCAAAGGGCGTGGTATACTGCCGAACTCGCAGCCATTACAACGCAGCTTCAGGCACTATCGAACAGTGTAACCCTCTACAAGGCGCTTGGCGGTGGCTGGGGTAAGGAAATTGCGGCCCGCAAGGCTCCTCTTGCTGAGCATATCCTTTGAATATGTACCTCCTCCCTCATCCCCCCCAGAACTATGGCACGCAGCTATATGCAGGACATATATGATTGAAGCCGATAGCCGGTTCGGGGATAGCCCGCCCTGATTGTCACGATCAGATGCCGCGACCTGCACCGCAGCACCAATATCGCACTGTCCATGACGTTCCTCAGGTCACGACGTGAAGCCGCGCGCCCGACATCTGCAATCACAAGCAATCTCTATGCTACCCAAGGCGCTTTCGAAAAACGGAACGATATAAAGTTCCTGGGGTTTGACGGCATGTTGATGGGCATCTTCGCCAAACCCACGCGAATGCGCCTGTTCCCCGGCGACAAAAAGCAGGTGCCACTTCTGACAGATAGCATTGAACAGAACCATCAATCATTATTCCTTGCACCGCACATTCGATGACAAAGACATCAACTGATGGTTCTTCAATACTTATATCTGAAAAATCTGATTTATTGCACAATCAGATATACGACGACAGTATTCAGTGAGGCAGTGCATAAACAACCAGATCATCACTTACTGGTGTCTGCATGAAATGATGTCCTCCCGCCATGATGGCGACATACTGATTGCCATTATATTCATACGTCATAGGCGTTGCTTGTCCACCGCCAGGCAGTACATCATTCCATATCTCTTTCCCGGTTTTCAGATTATAAGCATGGATCAGGTTATCTGTTGTCGAAGCCACAAAGATAAGCCCCCCCGCTGTAATGATCGGTCCACCATTTAGGGGGACACCAATCGTAAGCGGTAAATGCGTTGCCAATCCCCATGGACCATTTGCACGGGCTGAACCAAAAGGTACCTGCCACAATACCTTACGGCTATGCATATCCACGGCAGTCAACATGCCATACGGTGGGGCATTGCACATCATCCCGGTATATTTATTCAAAAATGGTGAAACCGAGATGCCAACGGGTGTATCTGCCTGTGGTCCGTTCCCTTCCGACGCAGATGGATCAGGTCGGTAATTTGGATTATCAACTGCCATCAAGCCCAGCTCATTGGCTTTCTTACGTGTAATAACCTGATCATACATGGGAGTATTATTCCAATTCCCGACCAGAATGCCTGTTGTCGAGTCATAGGCGATACTCCCCCAGTCACTGCCGCCATCATAACCAGGATATTCTATATACGGCTTATGAATTTGTGGCGGTGTAAATTCACCTTCATAATGCGCCTGCCGAAATTTAAGGCGACAGTAAAGCTGGTCGATCGGTGACATGCCCCACATGTCAGTTTCTTTAAGATCACGTGTTACTTCAAACGCAGGGACATCGGGCGAATAAGGTTGGGTTGGGGAACGCTCGTCCCCCGGTACATCCGTATCGGTCGGTACAGGACGTTCCACAACTCGTGAAAGAGGCTTACCTGTACGTCGGTCAACAATGAAATTCTGGCCACGCTTGCCCGGAATAAAGATGGCAGGAACCGTATGATCACCTTGTGGCAGGTCAATCATAATTGGTTGGGAACCAATATCATAATCCCACACATCCTTATGAACTGTCTGGAATACCCAGCGTGGCGTGCCTGTTTTCACATCCAAAGCTACAATCGACGTGGAAACTGCATTTTCTTCAGGGGAACGCATGGCACTGTAATAATCAGCAGCAGCACTGCCCATCGGAATATAGACCTGCCCCAGTTCATTGTCACCCGTCATGATAGACCATGAATTCGGAGTTCCACGACTATAATACTGACCTTCTAAAGGTTCGCCATGATTATTTGGTTTTTTGACGTCCCATGCCCATAGGAACCGACCTGTTTCCGCATCATATCCCCTAATGACACCCGACGGCGCCCAGCGACGCTGACCATCGAGAACTTCGTGATTGGCAATAATGGCTCCGTTCACAATGGGAGGTGGAGATGTGACCGACACATATCCAGGCACGGAATACCCCATACCCTTCATCAGATTAACCTGCCCGTGATATCCAAATCCATCACACAGCTTGCCGCTATCCGCATCGACTTCAATCAACCTCATATCCAACGTACCCTCAAGGATACGGTTATGGCACGGTTGGCCCTGCGGGATTGTGGATGATGTATAGTACACCACCCCCTTGCATGCTGCAGTATAAGGAATACTCTCGTATTTCACACCCGCCTGATAACGCCACAGTTCCTTACCCGTCGCAGGGTCCAGTTTCATCATGTCGTTCATGGCCGAACACATGTACAAACCATCCCCCACCTTGATGGGCGTTGTCTCCGCCGCCCATTTATTCTGCTGTCCAGGACGAGGAAGACTGCCGGTATGATAGACAAATGCCTTCTGGAGTCTGGTGACGTTTTCAGTCGTGATCTGTTTTAGTGGAGAGTATTTCTGTCCGGTCGCGTCATGACCATATGCTACCCAGTCACCCTGTTCAACATGATCGACAGCCTGTGACACTGCCGGTGTAGGTTCGGACGGTGCGGCAGGAGGGCCATCCGGAATATTGGCCGCATTAATGCCAGGAGGCTGCGGCGTATCTGGTGACGGGGACTGAAAACGGCTATCGGATGTCTGGCCTGGGGAATTGGAAATCGCATTACCCGGTTCAGGCGGAACAACATTCGTCGCTTCCTGTGCCTGTATTTCTCCTACACCAGCTAGTGAATAAATTGTACAAAATCCAACAAGGAACGTACCAGATAGAAAATAAGGATGCACCTTCATCAGACTTTCCTTGTTACGACTGTTTTTTCTCCATCACGTCGATGGAAAACCGGGATGGTCAAAGCGACTGCAATTGCAAGCAGTGAGGGACCAAATACACGGGGCAATAACGCCCAGACATCAGTACCCACTTCCCAGAATGCCCAAGGCCACGTCAACGCTACGGCCATCAGATATAGCCAGCCCCCCTTAACAGATCCTGCCAGCATGAGCCCACCACTTACGATAATGGCAGCCCCCGCAAGGGCATAGTAAGCTGACCCTCCCAATACGAGAAGCTGAACCCCCATGATAAACAAAGGCAACCCCAGCAAAACCAATAAAATGGCTAAAGCACAGACTGCCCAATCCGTATATGTTTTTGGCTTATTTATTTTCACGACTCTCCCCTCTTCAATAATTATTTTATTTAATTATTAATTATACATATGAACTCCTATGTAATTTGTTTTATATTGAATTCTTTTGAGAATTTTTTATTCCTGAGAGCATTTTCGATATCTTCAAGTGATGCCCCGGCGGTTTCAGGAACAAAAAAGAAAACGAATATAAAAGACAGCAAATTGATACTGGCGTAGATCCACATCGTTACGCCGAGACCAACCGCATTTACCACGGAAAGAGCAGTCCCAGTTACGACCAGATTACTGCCCCACAATGTCGCCGCATGAAGTGCTGTTGCTGGCCCTCGCATTTCAAGAGGAAACAGCTCTGCCCCCAGAAGCCAGCCACAAATCTGGATCCCCCCTGAATTAAACATCATGAAAAGAAGCAGGCATAGGATTGTCATAATCCCACCCAGCCCCCCATGCGTATCCAACGCAAACATGATACCCAACCCAATCAAACTCAGGACTGAGCCAGGAATCATGACAAGCATCAGTCGTCGCCGCCCGATCCGGTCAATCAGCAGACACCCCGCCAATGTCACCAGCGCATATACAAGCGCCACGCCCACACTGGAGAGAAGAGCGGCATTCCGGCCAAATCCCGCATTCAGCAGAAACGTCGGGGAGTAGTAGATCATCATTTCCAGGCCGCCACACTGGGTAAAAAATGCCACACCCAATGCAGCAACAAGAGCAGGCCGTACCCATGGCTGGGTAATGCCACGCCACCCCATGGCGTCAGATTTTACCGTGCGTTCGATATCATCAATCTGGGTCAGTTCATGACGAATCTCACCATGACTGGACCGGACTTTCTGCAATGTCTGGGCCGCTTCGAATAAACCTTGTTTTTCGGCAATCCAGCGCGGACTGTAAGGCATGAACAACATAACCGTGAAAACAATCCCGGCCGGAATGGCGGCAACCATAACCATGCTGCGCCATGTCCACACTTCATGCAGCCCAAAACCGATAATATTCGCGAAAACGATCCCGGCACCAATCGCAACATTGAAGACGGTAACAAGTGTGCCCCGCCGGTCATGTGGGGCCAACTCGGAAATATACATAGGCACGACCTGCGTCGATGCTCCGACCGCCATGCCCAATACGATCCGTGTGATAATCAGCACATCAACCGTCGGGGCAAGACCACAAGCCACAGCCCCCACCGCAAAGAGGGCGGCGACAGCAAGAATCGTATGTTTTCTGCCAAACCGTTCGGATGACCAGCTTGACAGTAAGGCACCGATGACAGCACCAGCCAAAATGGCGGCAGCCACGATCTCCTGCATCTGATGATCAAGATGGAATTCCGATGTCATCGATAAAAGCGCACCGGAAATAATCCCAGTATCATAACCATAAAGGCCACCACAGATGGCCGCTGCAATGGATGCAGCGGCCAGAACGATACCGGCATTCGGGCTTGGTTGTGTTGCCTTTACAGCCAGATCAATGCGTGCATTACGGTCATTTGGACAAGTATCCTGCACGTTAAAACCTCCAGATCGTGCCGTGATTTTTATTTCTTGGTTATCTTCACGGCGACGGATTACGATGCAGTCAGTCAGCTCATCCAGTTGCCACCATCTACGTTAAATGTTTGGGCAACGATGTAATCAGAATCTGATGAGGCAAGAAAAACCGCAACGCCGCGAAAATCATCTGGGCGTCCCATTCGTCCCGCCGGCACGGCCAGACCTACCTGACGCTTCTTTTCACCCAATGGCAGGTTTTCATATTTTGCAAATCCGGCATCGACCTCGTCCCACATGGGCGTATCGACCACCCCTGGTGCAATACCATTAACGTTGATGCCATGGCTGATCAGGGCCAGACCGGCAGACTGGGTCAAGCTGATAACGGCTGCTTTGCTGGCACAATATGTTCCAACCAGCGGTTCCCCCCGACGCCCTGCCTGCGATGCCATATTGATGATTTTTCCTCCCTGGCCCTGTACAATCATCTGTGCCGCAACAGCCTGGATTGAGAAAAGCGTACCTTTGACATTTACGTTGAACTGCTTATCGAAACTTTGTTCCGTAATCTCAAGGATCGGTAAAAGTTCAAAGACAGCGGCGTTATTAATCAGGATATCCACACGGCCGAAAACCCGGATGGTCTCTGCCACCATCGCCTCCACAGAGGCTTTATCGCTGACATTGACCTTCACTGCGTGCGCGGCATCGCCAAGTTCACTGGCGAGGGCATTGGCTTTTTCCAGCGCAAGATCCGCAATCATGACCCGCGCGCCCTCACTCGCAAGGGCACGCACCATAGCGGCACCAATCCCTTGTGCCCCACCAGTAACAATCGCAACTTTTGATTTTAGTTTCATTTTTTTATCCGTGTTGCATATTTATTATTCTGAACTGGATATCTATTTTTCCTGATCCCAATTCAGTGAAACCTGAATGCATTTCCATACAAAAGCATAGCTCTCTAGGAAATCATGCATGCATTCTATGCATTCAGGCAGTTTCCATTATCTGCTCAGACAATGAATTACGATGGTAATCTGGCCTATCCCACCGCAACTGCATATTCCGCCAATACCTGCTGGACTGACGCAATAACAAGTTCCCGGGGCGCAGGGACCAACTGACCACTCATAACTTGGGGATATACACGTGCGAGATATTGACTGATCAACGTCTCCGGGATCGCGACATCTTCCAGCACAGCGAAAAGCCGAGAAACAGCAGCCATAGCGTCAGGGTGAGTCCAATAATAACGGATACGGTCACTATAACTGAAATGCCTTTGGATACGAAGTGCCTGATCCGATCCATGATAGTAACGTTGCCAGTATTCCGGCTCACGCAGCATCAGTTTTTCCATACACATGCGCAGACCGGTACTATCAGTCTCCAACTGCAATTCTATGGCAATATGATCCAATCCATACAGGGCTTCACGCAGGGCAAACGTCAAACCAGGTCCGACTTTCAGGATGGCAAATCCATCCTGCACCAATGCCGCCAAGGCTTTTTCCGGCTGATAGTCGGTTGAATGTGCCTCAAATAGAATCGGGATCGGCATGCTATCAAGACTTGCACTCAGTGCCTGTGCTTTTTCACGATCATATACAATGACGTTCTCATTGCCGAATTCGACGCCAGGCTGCACAACAGCAGCGATAACACGAATAAAGGCATCTGATAGACCGGCCGCCTCAAAGGCCCTACGATGTATATCAAGCGTTGCTATTGCCGCGTTTGGCTTGGTGACTTCCAGACTGTCAATTGCTTCAAGAGCGCCACCCGGAATCGGTACTTCGGTCCCTATCACATATACTGGTGCTTCCGTACCCCTTTCACGAACGGCATCTTCCGCAACTTTTGCCAGCGTTGCAGCTCGGGATGCTGTCAATGAATCTGAAAGGGCAATCGGTTCGCCGCTGCACCCCATACTTGTATCGAGATGGAGTTTGGTAAATCCAGCTTTAGCATACGCCTCAACCATGGCCCGTGCTTCGGTCATTGCCGCATCTGCTGACAAGTTCTTCCAAGGATTAGGACCCAGGTGATCTCCCCCCATTATGATCCGTTCCACCGGAAAACTGACTTGCCGGGCGATTTTCTCTACAAAAATACGGAATTTTTCAGGTGTCATGCCGGTATAACCGCCACGATGATTAACCTGATTGCAGGTCGCCTCGATCAGCACAGCCGTGTTTTCCATCAATCCTTGACGGAAAGCCGCTTCGATCACCAAAGGATGTGCCGAACATACAGACACAATCCCGGAGCACTTTCCTGCACGCCGATCTTGGACCAGTTTCATTAACATTTCTGAACTCATGTATTCATTTCTATCATGCGAGTAGCGAGAAAGGCCTCCAGTTCCACCATGCTGGCGGTCCCTTCCATTGGGCCGCGCCGGGTAACCGCCATGGCACCACTCGCATTTGCCAGACGCAGACACTCTTCGGGTATCCTGCCAGTCAACCAGCAGGCAACGAACGTCGCCCCAAAACAGTCCCCTGCCCCCGTCGGGTCAATTTCGTTTACCTTCAATCCCGGCACATCAATTCTTGTCTGCCGATCGCAATAGCTCGCCCCCGCTCCGCCACGTTTGATGACGACTGCCGAAATGCCAAGATCCAGCAGTTCAGCCAAAGCGCCCGCTTCATCCTGAGCCTGTGTCAATGCGGTCAGTTCTTCACCACTGGGTAAAAACAGGTCAGTCTGGGCAAGGAATCCCATCAAGGCATCACGCATTCCGGGCTTATCAAGCATTTCCTTACGACCATTGGGGTCAAAGGAGACACTGCCTCCGCGTTTTTTCACGTCATCAACCGCAGCCTGGATAACGGACACCATCTGAGGAGAAAACAACGATGAGCCCATGATATGCACATGGTGACACTGCGCGATTACTGAGCGTGTTTTTTCATCCAGCACGACGCGCGCAGCAGCGCTATCATGGATATTGAATACAAAATCCCGATCTCCATCAGGGCGATACCGCACAAACGCACTGCCGGTAGCTGCGTGCTGAATTGATCGAAGGCCGACGATATCAACCCCATCACACGCAAGACGTTCACGCAGCAAAAGGCCAAAATCATCATTACCAACAGCACCAACCATTGATGCAGGCACTCCCAGCCGGGCAACCTGATCGATGAAGATGGTTGGCGCGCCCGACGGGAAAGGACCAACCAATGCAATTGGTTCGCTAAATCCCCTGCCTAAACTCGTCGCCATGATTTCGACAATCACCTCGCCAATGGCAAGCACTCGCTTTGTCATGCTGCTTTCCCGATGGGAAAGCCATCATGCGTCTGCGTGGATCGACATGGTTGTTTCACGTTTATCTCCTCTCGCTGTCTCCGCAGCGTTGCCCCAACCGGAATCAAGAAATCCGATACCGCATTCTTTAACGATATTACACCGCGCATCAACATAAAAATTTACGCGCGAAAAAATACGGTTTATCGGATTGCAAATATGTTCCCGATAGGCAAAATAGGAAAATAGCTCTATGAAGTTTAACCTGGGGTCGAAGTGGCAAAAAATATCCGCACCATGGATGAGTTATCTGAAGTAATAGGCATTTCTCGCCCAACATTATCAAAGTATTTTAACGATCCAGACAGTGTTAAGATCACGACACGAAAAAAAATTGAAAATGCCTTACATGAACATGATTATAGGCCCAATCTGTTTGCCACCAATCTAAACCGAAAATTACCCAAAAATATTGGAATTCTGGTACCGACTATTACCGATCCATTCTATGCCCAGATTGTATCGAAAATTGAAAAACGATGCGCGGCAGAGGGATACTGGTCAATTATCCTTTGCTCTTACGGAAACGAAGATACCGAACGCAAAGCGATCGAAACACTTCGTTCACTGCCTTTGGCTGGCGCGATCGTGGCCCCTTTGGGAAGCAAAAAAAATACGTCTCTTTTCACGGCACTTAAAGAGAAGACATCCCTCGTATTTATGGATAGCCATATTGGGACTGATATACCATTTGTTGGAAATGATAATTTTCAGAGCATAGGTCTTTTATACGACTATTTAATAAGAACAGGTGAACCACCATGCTATATTGATATGCCCAAGATAAACCAGAATGCAACAGAACGCCTTGCTGCCTATCGGGTGGCAGCACACAAAGCTGGTGTGCCCCCCATGATTGTTAGCATAGAAAAGATTTCGTGGGATTTCGAACAAATCGGGTTTGAAATCGCTTGCATGGCATTTGAAAATAATGGTTTTCCCGCCAATACTTTATTATGCGCCAATGATCGCATTGCCTTTGGGGTGCTTTCCGCAGCTTATAAATATAACATATCGGTTGGCATTCGCCCTTCCTGTCAATTAAAAGTAGCAGGACATGACGATCATCCATTAAGCCGCTTTACCAGCCCGGACCTTACAACAATTGCCCAGGACTATGAAGGATTGGTAAATCGAACATTTGATATCCTCATGCTGGCAATTTCAGGAAAAAAAACGCATATTCCCCTTAAAACACCACTAAAGGGAACGATAATAATGCGGTCATCCGCATAAAATTCCAATAAAATATTTTGCGCAATTAATTATTTTTTGATGATATCGCAAATATACCTATCATCATTGATATTACAATATTTAAAATTTATACACTTATTCTCTTTTCAAAAAAAAACATTATACATAAACATGTAAAAACATACATATATATCGGGAAATTTTCTTAAAGTAACAGAAACATCCTCAAAAAAATCTGACTAATCAAGAGGGTTTCCCGCATCCGACAGGTCTCAGCACACGCTGTCAGGAGCAACGATCTCTATCGAGTTTTCAGAAACCCGTACATCGATTGGGAGGTAAAAATTCCATAAGCAGGCGAACTTGAACATTTCCCCTCATCCTTCAATCCCCCCACCCAGTCACCACATTTCCCGGCTGGGAATATCAGAAATAGCAACGCCCCTGCCTCATTTGTACCCAGAACAGTATAAAATATGCCCAAAGCTGTCGATCAGATAACCTATGACAGCGATTTGTGACTTGTTTCATTGCGTTACGAGGGCAAAGATGCAGCTATGACCGTCACACCAGATACAGCCCGCCGTGTCCTGCGCTCCTGGATTGCGCTGGAAGTCCTGACCCCGCAAGCCACGCGGGAGGCGGGCTGGAACGACATAGCCGTGGATCGCGAAGGCCGCATCAAAAACCGGAGAACCGAGGCAGCAGACGGCCCGGACCTGTGGCATCCACCACAGCCGGACGATTCCACACCATGGCCTGTCCTGCCAGATCCCTCCCCGGAGCCTCCGGTCGCGTCTGTTGAGAGTGATCGGAAGAAGACCACAGAGTCGCAAACTGCCAAAAAACCGCGTGTTAAGCGACGTTGGTATAATGTCATTCTCGGCGCTATGCCGACCCGCGCATCATTCGAACGCCTGAATTCCGCCCTTGGCGAAAACGACCCCGATGAAGACGACAAAACTGATCGATCCACCAAAAAAGGCAACGTGATCGCCGCCAGCGTTGTACTCGACGAATGGGGGATCATGGTGCCAGATACACTGGCCATTGCCAGTTTTGCCTGGGGTGTTGGACATATTCTTGATGGTGGCAGCCCTGCCGGCCTGGCAGAATGGGACGGTCAATCAGAAGCCCTGCAATCGCGTTTTGCCGACCTTCTCACCCCATGCGGCAGTGAAGGCAAACCGCGCTCCCTGACATGGACGGACCTGCATGGCGTTGCTGATGAACTCGCCGGGGCGTTATCTGTGCCAAACGATCTCTGGATCCCTGTGCCATGCGTGATCGAGAGCGAGAAAGTCAACGCTCCGAATGGTGACTTGCTCTCAAGCTTCTACCTTCCCGACCTTGGTCGCGCCCTGCGTGATGCGGATACTCTTCCAGCCGCCCTCGCCGCCTATCTTGGCCTGAACCCGCCTGTCGCCCCTTGGGACGCGCTGACCGATCGCACGCAACTGGCTGCCCTCCTGTCGCCAGAACTTTTTCCCCTTGGCCGCTGGCCCGGCCCCGGGCTCCATCCATTGACCCTTCTGCAACAGGCAGCGGTCAACGTCATCACCCGTGATCTGGCGACGGAAGGTCTTGCCGCCATCAACGGCCCTCCCGGCACGGGAAAAACAACCCTGCTGCGCGACCTGGTTGCACAGGTGATGATTACACGCGCAGAAAAACTGGCCGATATTGAAAATCCGGCTGATGGTGTCGGGGATCTCGACCTGATGGATTTTGCCATCGTGGTCGCCAGCAGTAACAATGCCGCGGTCGAAAATATCAGCCTTGAACTCCCCGTTCGCGAGAAAGCACTCGACAAATCTGTCTGGCGGGATGAAGGCCTCGATCATTTTGGGCGGACTGCGACCCATCTGCTCGGGTTGAAGCAAGACGCCGAACCTGAAAAGCGGGCCTGGGGCCTGATTGCAGCCCGCTTGGGTCGGGCAAAAAACCGGCAGCAATTCTTCGACCGTGTCTGGTGGAACGAGGAATGGGGCCTGAACGACTGGTTGAATCGCGCAGCATGGCCGAATGCGCAACATCTTAAGGAACGTCGGCCAGGCAAATTGGCGGAAGTTGAGCCGCCGCCAAGAAATCCGCAGGCCATGGCACAGTGGCGGGAAGCCAGGGACGCATTCCGGCAGGCCCTTGACCATAGCCGAAGGCTGAGGAACGAACTGGTTGCACTGTCCCAGGCGGGAGAGGCCCTGCGTAAGACGGAAACGGAACTCCCACAGGCTGACGAGAGGCAAGAACAGTTCCGGCTGGATCATGAGGCTGCATCGCACGCAGCAATGGTGGCCAAAGGTCAGGTGGATGAAGCCGAACGCATTGAAGGGCTTGAAGCTGGCAAACTCACCGCCCTGACTTCCGTTCAACCCTCCTTTTTCTCAAAAATGTTGCGCACTCAGGCGTGGAAGACGCATGAAAGCGGAATCCGCGAACAGGTTGTACGACTTGAAGAAGCGCAGCGGATAACCCATGATGCCAGGGCGCGCCTTGACATCGCAACAGCCGAAGAGACGCGGTTTTCTGAACAATATGCGGACGCGAAAGCGCGCCTGGAAACATTGCAGGCCAAAGTTGCGCGGCTTGGACAACAACTGGAAAAAGGCCAACAGGAGCTTGGAAACTGTTTCCCCGGTCCTGGGTTCTGGTCGCAGCCAGACGATCTGTTCCAAAAAAGCAGCCCATGGAATGGCGGGCAATTTCGCCATGCACGCGACGAACTGTTTATCGCAGCGGTTCGCCTGCATCATGCCTTTGTGGCCGCTGGCGCCCAACCCCTCAAGCGCGCACTGAACGCGGTTGTCAATGGCGCGGCAAATGCGAGCCCTCAGGACTGGGGATACTTTTTCCTGCTGGTGCCTGTCGTATCATCGACCTTTGCATCGATCGGCCGGATGTTCCAGACCTTCCGAGAAGCATCAATTGGATGGTTGCTGATTGACGAAGCAGGCCAGGCCGCTCCACAGCAGGCGGTCGGTGCCCTCTGGCGCGCCCGTCGGGCCGTCGTGATTGGCGATCCACTGCAAATCGAACCAGTAGTCACCACACCGCAGCATACAACCGCCCTGATCTTTCAAGGCAATGGCCTGCTCCCCACTCCCTGGGCGGCACCTGCGGTCTCGGCACAGGTTCTGGCTGATCGTGCAAGCATTATCCAGGGGCGTTTTCCGGTCGAGAACCCGGTGCCGGGAGGCCCAACCAGCCGGGATACTGGCATGCCCCTGCTTGTACATCGGCGCTGTGAAAAACCGATGTTCGACCTTGCCAACCGGATTGCATATGCTGAACGTATGGTCCATGCCACAGGCGCAGGCCAATCCGCCATCCGCGAGAAACTTGGCCCAAGTGCATGGATCGATGTGGATGCACCTTCCAGTGGCAAGTGGGTCGAGGCAGAAGGGCAACTTATTACCACTGCGATTGCCGAACTCTGCCGGATGCAGCCCAAGGGACCGGACCTGTATGTCATTTCCCCCTTCCGTGTGCCAGCAACGCGTCTACGTCAATTGCTGGTGCGGACACCAGCCATCCTCCCCGGAATGAATCCAACTGATCGGGAGGACTGGATTGACCGTCATGTCGGCACTGTCCATACCTTCCAGGGTAAAGAAGCTGAGGCTGTTATCCTCATGCTGGGGGCTGGACGCGGCGCACGGCCAGGATCGCGGACATGGGCCGGTGGAACGCCCAATTTGCTCAATGTCGCCGCGACAAGGGCAAAGCGTGTACTCTATATCGTCGGAAATCATGAAGAATGGCGAGGCGCAGGAGTTTTCGCGCATGCCGCCGACTCATTCCCCGATATCTCTCCGGAGGAATGGATGGGGCATAATCCATTAGAAGCCGTATCATGAGCGTATGTCGGTCGAGTTAGCTGAAGGAGATGCACTCCGCGTATTAATATCATATCTGGCTGCTTACAGGCCGTTTTAAGATAACCAATTGATAGGAAAGTAAAATTTCAGAATTGACCATGATTTTTGAAAATGTAATTTCTTTCAAAGGCATTTGAAAAAATATTTATACTTTTAGTGAGTTGCTGGTGCCGACTTTTCAGATAACTATTATAGATAGTGAAATATCGTTATATGGACATCCTGTCTGATATCAGCAAACCTGCCCTTGTCATCATAATGCATAATTTACTGTACCAAAAATATTGAATAATATGCTTTATATATTCATAGCGTCAAAAACATCTTGCATCACACAAGTCCAGCGGCAGTAACATATGACGGCAAAATATCACGATTACGGCTTCTTCTTCAATCGACAGAACGCTTGATGCGGGAGTGCGGAGACCGGTGGAACGATCCAGCATATCTGATCGTTTTTTCCATTTCGCGACCGTCTTCGGGTTAATCCCGTAGCGTTTCGCCAGAACTTTCAGGTTCTCTTGACTATGCTACATCGCTCGACGGACCACCGCTGTCGTTATGGCGCTCACGTGGTGAACCTGGTCCATAGTGCTTCCTTCCATTCGCGTGAAAATAATGCACCATCAAAGCCCGGGACCAAACACCTTGATTGGGATAATGCATTAACATGCCATAAATACCCGATCCAGATATTGCGCCCCTTTCATTTTCCACGTTCGGAAAATGGGTCTGGCCCTGCTTTTTTGATCGACAGAGGGATACGGCATGCTATCAAGTCAGAATGAAAGCGAAAAAACTCTCCGGCTCCCGAATACGTAACCACTCCCCGCTCCTGACGGCTCCTCTTGATGAGGCCCACCCCCTGACAGTATCGCGGCCTGAGCTTCTGGTTAACGGGTCGGATCGTATTTTCCGTGAAATGCTGCACAATATTCTGGCATTTTCAGCCAGGATTCAGGAAAATCGCAGTCGCCTCGGGCGGTATATTGGTTTGAGCGGAACGCAATATACTATTCTGATTTCTATTGCACATATGGAAAACGAAGAAGTCGGTATCATACAGATTGCTGAGCATATTCATCTCAGCGGCGCATTTGTCACGATCGAAGTCAATAAGCTGGTTGAGGCCGGACTGGTAAAAAAAGAAGTCAACCCACATGATCGTCGGCGCATTCTGCTTCACACTACAGCCAAAGGCCGTATCAGTCTCAAAAAATTGACTGAAATCCAAGTGCCAGTCAATGACACAATTTTTCGTGATATTACCCATGAACAAATGCAGCAACTCAGACGAATATTGCCGCTCCTGCTGCATGGTTCAAACGCCTCCTTACGATTAATGGATGCTCCTGAGCCTCTGGAAGCTAGCCCAAAATGAATTGCATAAATCCCTAGTGTTGCCTGCATTCAGCATCGCCAGATCATCGCGCATGCGAGGTGAACGATCCTCATAAATGCAGGGACAGCTTTCTTGCATCGCAGGGAGATTCTTCGGAAGCATTTGATTTTATTTAAGAAATATTCGACCTGATGGCGCTTCTTATAGAGGTTTCAACTCATTGGGGACATGGTCGTGGCGCTGGGATTGGCTTTGATCTATGCGGTTGCCCCGAGATCATCAGCTATGAAGGCACGTAGAGGATCTGCATCGTAAGCGGTATTGGCGATGACATGGCCGACGCCCTGTAAACCGGACAGAAGAGCCTCGACCTAGGGCAAATCGCATCGACGACAGGCGTGCAGCTCGGATCGTGAGCCTGCCACATGAACGGTCGATAGTGGTAGATTCAGCGCACCAGTCGCACCAGTCGCACCAGTCGCACCAGTCGCACCAGCATAAACTTTCAAAATATTACTGTCGATCAGGGTGTGTTCGAAGTCCGTGGTATCAGCTAAAGTATGGAAAAGCCTTTACCAGCCCCCGGAATGTCACCAACATTGAAAACGGACGCGGGCTGCAATCCATTTTCCAAATACATCCGGCAGCCCACCAGCGCACTGTATTGCCGACCGTCCACAATATGGCCTTCAATCCGGCTCCATTACTTATCTGTCAATGTCCGTATGCTCAAGGCTTACCCTCCATCAACAGCCTTGAAGCAGAATTGCAAATCAAAGAGAATCCATGAATGCAGCCAGCGCCTAGTAGGCATCACGCAGGTTCGCCGCCTTTCCCCCTCCATGCTTGATCCATCCCACAGTGTAGATTTTCCCATGATCTCCGCGCTTATCGGGTCAGGGGCCCCATTTTCTAATTCAGGTGTTCGTTTCTTTAGCAATCGAACCAAGCGGGTCGGTTTCAGCGATCTTCTGAAATTCACAAAGGTAATCCTGTTGATGGGTTTCCATCCAACGTACTATCCTATTGTTTGCAAGGAGTTTGGTGATATAGCCACGTGCCACGGTCAAATGCAGATTATCAATGCCGTAGGTTTCCTCGACAGATTTTACTTGTGTCTGAAGTGCCGCGAGTTCTCGTTCCATACGAGCAATCTGCTGTCCTGATGGTGTCGCTCTACCCTCTTTTTTTCCTCTTTTGTTCGGTACTAGCTGATTTTCTGACGTCGCGGCCCGTAAAGCTCTGGCGAACATGACTGTGAAGTTGTTCTGGCCAATCATGAGATCAGCGGATTCGATCTGTCGTACAGCCGTCATCTGGCGTAAAATATCGAATACTTTCATTGAGCAGGGGGTATCTTTCAGCATTTCCGCGGCTTCGGGACTGATACCGTCCAGTAGCCGGAAACGCCTCAATACCGCTTCTACCTGAACATTGAGTGCGGTAGCGATATCAGACGATGATACTCCGCGCTCCATGGCGCGTGCGATCATCCGATGTTCCTGGATCGGTGGTATACGATTGACCCGTTTATTGTAGGTATAGGTATCATCATCAGGAGCCAGAAGACATTCGACTTCTGTGAAGCCGAGTTCTTTCATGGCTTCAATTCTTAAATGACCGTCGAGTAGGAACCATCGTTCAGCATTCGTTGTATCTGGCGTAACCGCCGGGGATTCTATCGGGTGTCCGATCGCTTTTATGGAGTTCAAGATCTGTGAATATGTGCGGCTCAATCTAATATCAGGCGGCAATGTCTTGAGTGGAATGATTGAGGCAACAGGAATCGTGAGGAAATCCATGCCGAAAGCCATATGAATACGGCTATGCCCTGGAGTGGTCACTTCATCAGTCATGCTCGTTTCCCGATATTCTAACCGTTAGGCCACGAGGCATGATCGCCAGTCCCTCGGCTCTGAGCAGGTTAATAAAGCCATCATTTGCCAGAAGATCCTTCAAGGCTTCAACAATGAACAAAAGTCGTGTCTGAGTAAAATCCGACTTCTTGACCAACAGACGCTGCTTTTCGGCCTCCCGTTGATAGACCTGCATTAGATCAGCGGCTGTCATTCTACGACTGCTCGTTTTACGTCCTAACTGCCCTGTTGGCAGACCTTTACGTTGGCTTTGCAAGCGCATCTCGAGCATTCGCCGAACTGCTGCCAGCTTCTTGCCCCTCAGCTTACCCGTTTCATAGGCATCAAGAAGTAGGTTCTGGGCTTCTTCTGTTTCAGCCCGGGAAATCTCCATTGCCAGAGTAATCGGAATAAGACCGGTTTCGACTGCGGTCAGAAGCCGTTCCTCACCACGTTCAAGGAGAGAAGCAGCCATATTAACCCAGGAGGCACCGGCACCGATTTTTTTACCGATTGCCGTATCACTATAACCGCGTGATCGTAATGCGCCGACCTCGCGCATGAGATCAATGGGGCGCGGTGTACGTCGGGCGATATTTTCAATCAAGCTCATGACGAGACACTCGCTCTCGCTCGCCTTGATGACAACTGCTGGGATATCTGGCTGGCCGAGCATCTGAAAGGCTTCCAACCGACCTTCGCCGCAAACGAGGTCATATCTTGGACCATTGGCGGTCTCTCGGCGACTTACGGTGATGGGCCGTTTCAAACCGATAGCTTCGATATTGTTAACAATTTCCCGATGCTGGCGTTTGTTGCGGGCGCGTGGATTTACGACTGTAATCTGGCTAATGGGGATCATTTCAATCCTGCTTGGACGAATGACAGACATCAGGCGACCTCCACAATGGAAATAGGAGTGGCGATATCATATAGGAGTTCAAGATTGTCGAAACGATAGGCATCAAGAGCAAGACTGTTTTCTTCCGATAGGTGGAGCTTTCCGGAAAATATGTCGATGCGTGGAAATAAATAATAGTCCAGAGGTTTACGATTGGCGCTGTCCATACGCACGACGATCGTAATGTCGGGTATGAGTGAGCTATCGAAATGCATTTTCCAGCGCAGCAGTCCGGTGGATGTTTCTATACAGCGCGCTATTGTCACGGAAAGACTGAATTCGTCATTGACGACGATGCGATCATTCTCCGGAGTCTGCCATACATCACTTCCTTTGATCCGCAATTCAGTGATTATCTGTCGAATGATTTTTGGATACAGTCTGCGTAGTTCACGGTTTATCGCGATATAGCGATAGTCACGATCCGGCTTGAACCCGACAAGATGATAGGCACGGAGCAAGCTGCCAAAACGGGCGCTATAGGCGCCGCTGGAAGGCAAGTCATCACATTCGTCAATGATTATACCCGATAATAGGCCTTTCTGGTGATAGAGTTCCTTCAAGGAATGCAGCATCTCTTCATCAGTCAGACGGAAAGAGCGCGTATTGATGATGTTTCTTGCAGATTCAAATAACTCACGCTCGACGATGGCTTCGAATGCATTTTCCGCTTTGATCCACATCTCCGGTTCATTTCGAACTCGTTTCTTCTTTAGCTTGAAGGAGCGGCGATTCCATACGTTGTCGCCGATATATTTCTCATTGATCAGTAATTGATGTACTGTTCCTCTGGTCCAGAGACGTCCACGATCTGTCAAAATGCCACGTCTATTGAGGTCGTCGGCGATCTCGCTCTCGCTACGTTTCTGATAAACGAAAGACTGATAGATGGTGCGGACCAGATTGATTTCCTCGATCGGACCGGGCGTCAGGATAACGCGGTCAGTCTGGATACTCTTATGTTCGCCCTGCCCAAGAATGCCCTTGATGGTGCCGTTCTCATCAATAAGGGTTCGACGCAAGCCAAACCCAGCAGGCCCACCCTGACGATACCCCTTCTCGATCAACCTTCCCTGACCTGCAAATACTTTGGTAAAAAGTTCACGGCTATATTCACCAGCCATGGCACGCTTAACGCCCTTGACGATGGTTGAGATCGGACTCCCATCATTCTCGAACTGTTCGGCGCAATACTCGATTGCAATACCCGCACGACGACAGATATATTCGTAGTAAGCACTTTCATCCGCGTCCTGAAACCGGCCCCAACGGCTGACATCGTAAACAAGAACTAATGTGAAATCAGTGTTTCCTGCCTGAACGTCTTCAATAAGTTGTCTGAGTGCATTGCGCCCCTCAATTTTGAGACCACTCTTCCCGGCATCGGCATACGTGCGGACGATCTTAATCCCGCGTGCCTTGGCATACTGCCTGATTGCTTCCGACTGATTTTCGGTCGAATATTTCTGAAGATCCGTTGACATCCGGACGTATTCGGCAGCTCGAACAAAGCGTTCCATCGGCCCTGTCTGATCATCATCGTAGAATCTCCAGCTCGTCACGTTTTGCTTTTTCCGAGGCCAATAATGAAGGTCTGGACATCTTCCCTCGCAGTGAGAATGAGTCCGTTCCGTCATTCTGAAGCAGTATTATTTTAGCGTCGGAAGGATCGGAAGATGTTGCCGAAAAAGGGCAGGAAACTACCTCTTTGGAAGGGTATTCTTGGGCATCGTGAAAACTATGCCAAGACGGTTGCCGAACTGTTACGCAAAGAGCATGAAGACAGCCACGGTATAATCAAGAGGCTTATGCGACAGACAGGCGCAAGTGAGAAAAGTGTAAAACACTGGCTTTCAGCGCAGCATGGCCCAGATACGATATATTTCTTGCGTCTTGTTGTTTCGTCGCCGGTTATCCGGGCATTTGTTTCTGGGCTGGTCGCAGGACGCAATGCTGATCTCTCGACATACTCGGCAGAGTGTTCTTCACTTGCTGCAGCCAGAGAAGCTTATCGGCTTGGAGTGGTGGCAAGTGGCAGACAGGCAGTGCCTGTAAGAGGAAATGACCCTGAACATGTCCTTGAACACGACCCTGTAAATGTCCCTGATCATTGGGAACTTAATGAACGGCAACGGTGGTTCCTGCTAAGACTCGAGCAAGGAAGCAGATGTAGAGCTACAGACATTGTATCTGTATGGAATGTAAGCCTGAAGACCGCCCGCAGGGACATTGGAGGTCTTCAGCAAGCTCAACTCGTAGAATATGTCGGCTCACGCAGAAAAGGGAGATATTGCCGCAAAGCCGGGACCTGAATGGACGATTTCTTCCAAGTAGCAAGCCTGGCCAATTACAAGGCTACGATGACGGATGACGTCAACATCATGGCCCTAAGCGCAGCTTCGACCATGAAGCCAAGTTCCGCATCGCTGAGCTGCTGCGGCAGCCCTGCTGGCACAGGATTTTGAGACTATTATTGCTGGGCAGGACGTCGTTAAACTGCCAGTCAGCATTACTCATGCCCGCATGGCAGGCGAGATGAACATTGCTCATAAAGAGCAGTTTGACCGTTTTCTGATTGCCCAAGCGCAGGCCAAGGGGGCACCTGTTGATATATGAATTATTACTGCTGGTTGCCTTGACACGATGCAAGCTGTCGGGCGGGCTTACTGTTCCATAAGAAAGAAGATTAACTGATGAAATTCCTTATATTCGTAGCCTGCTTGCCGCTGACACTGGCATATGCCCACGCAGAGACATTGTTCAATGCTTATCCAAGTTGCAACCTTGCACAACAGCGGTCACTAACCGGTGAAATGGGAGGATCAATCAAAGACCCAGCCCAAGCTCATATTTCAATGCGCGCCAACATTTTGGAAGCTGATATCGGGAATGTGCGCAAAGCACGACGCATTACCCAAGATACTGCAAACCAGTTATGGAAAAACGTTGAGCAAGTTCGCACTGACATGAATGAGCATACGCACAAAACGCGGCATCTGAGTCAAGCGGAACGTAGATCATATGATCGCATACTTGATTCTATCGCAATGCAAATCTGTCAAGAATAATGGTTTTGTACCGGTCATCTGCGCGTTTTAAGCTCGTATCAGGAGACCGACAAAACCATGAAGCATACGGAAGATCTCAAACGCGAGGCTGTGAAAATTGCATTAAACAGCGGACTGTCGCGCATGCGCATTGCGGCCGACCTTGGGATAGATAGTGGATTACCGTCCGATCGGGCCAATATCCGAGCCTCAGGAAAACCTGGCCCACGAGACTGAACGTCTTCGTCTGGAGAACCCGATTTTTCTGAAGGAGAGGGAAATCATTAAAAAAGCTACCCAAAAGTCATAAGGTTCGCCTTCATCCATGGTCATCAGCATGAGTGGCCACTCTCCAAGGGATAGACTGCTTCAACAACGACCGTATCGTTACGGCGTGTCGGCAACATCACGCCAGACGTCGCAGCAAGCGGCGACGTTCAATGTCGCGCGAAGAACTCAGGCTGATCTTGGGAATAGCGGTTGCCATGGAGAAAAACTCCATGACAGACGGACAGGAGACTCTCTCCTGCCCTTTCAACCCGTCACGAAAATCCGCGCAGCCCTCTGACTCCGACTGCTACAGCATGGAACTATGTGCAGGACACAATGAACGCGACATCTTCATTAATTCTTGTTTTTTATTTTCAATAAAAATATTAATATTTACAAATAAATTGTTTATAATTTAATAATATCTAAATCACGTTCGATATGAAACTTTAATATCTTCATTAAATTACACGCCACCTGAATATCATCAATATTCATTTCTTCCGCTAAGGCATTTACACGTGGTGTGTACACCTCGATTACGGCGTCATAAATCTCACGTCCCTTTTCCGTAAGAACGACAAGATGTGCCCGTCTGTGGTGAGGATTGGGAGCAAAAACAACCAACCCTTCATGATGCAGATCATTAACAATCCTTTGCACGTTCTGGCGATTGGCTCCGAGATCGCGCGCAAGCCATGCGACCGGCTGGGGCCGCTCTGCATGGACGATAGCCCCCAGAATCTGCCATCGGGCGCTGGTCAGACCGAAAGAGGAAACCAGACGGTCTCCCCAGAGCAGAAGCAGGTTATTCGTCCTGAAAACCGTCAGAATCAGATCCGTCAAAGCCTGACCTTTCGGATCAGCGGGAACTTCCGGCATTTGTCATCATCCATTTTTATTGACATCATGATGTCATATAGACATATAATTTTAGACGTAGCGAACTGTCGCTATGCAATCAACATGGATGGTGTCCAAAATGTCTCATCTAAAGCCGCTGGACGATAATTTCCCGATTGAGCGCCAGCTTGAGATCGAGGCGGCTCCGGTTGTCCTGATCAATCTGTTCACCCTTGATGCGGCGGATGAAGAGCGGTTTCTTGAAGTCTGGAAAGACGATGCCGGTTTCATGAAACGCCAGCCCGGATTTATTTCGACCCAGTTGCACCGTGCCCTGGGTGATAGCCCGACATACCTGAACTATGCCGTCTGGGAATCAAATGAGGCATTTCGCGCTGCCTTCACGCATCCTGAGTTCCGCTCGAAGCTGAAGGCCTATCCGTCATCGGCCATTGCAAGACCGCATCTGTTCCAGAAGGTGGGCGTCGCAGGTATCTGCACAGCCTGAGCCTCTGGTCCGTGGCAATCTGATGCAGGGAAGCGTGTCATGAGTCTTTTATGCCGCATGCTGGCCATTATCGGCCCCGCCATGTTTGCAGGCGTCATGCTTGCGATCGGGGTCATTTTCGGAAATTACTGGAAAAGCCTCCCTCCCGAGCAATTCCTGGCATGGTTTGCTCACAATGGGGGATACATTCAGAAAGCCATTCCGCCTGTCGTCCTTCCAGCTCTTATCGGGCTGGTGAGCATGATCTGGATTGACCGCGCCGATCCCGTCAACCGGCTTCTCTGGACAGGTACCGCCATCTGCATCGCCGCTGTTATCTTCCTGACAATCGGCTGGTTCGTGCCTGCCAATACGGGTTTCTCCTCCAGGAGCCTCCCTCTGGATCAGGTATCAGGAAAACTCGATACCTGGCTTCGTCTTCACAATATCCGCATCGCACTGGCCGTTGCTGCATCGGCGCTCGGCGTGTGGGCGTGTAACCGGTAGAGCCTCTCATCATGCCGAGACTGATTCATCCCCTTGCCGGAGTGGTGGCGCTTCTGACCATCGCAACCTTCTGGCTTTCTACGGTCATCTCCGAGCTTTTTCTGACCCGGGATGTTGTGATCGCCGTCAAGACGACGATCCCATGGGGATTTCTTCTGCTTGTCCCGGCACTCGCTGCAACAGGAGGTTCGGGCGTCTTTCTGTCACAGGGGCAGCGCACCGGGCTGGTGGGTAAAAAACTCAGGCGCATGCCCTTCATTGCCGCGAACGGTATCCTGATCCTTATTCCGTCGGCCCTGTTCCTCGCCGCGAGAGCTCGATCGGGTTTGTTTGATGCATCATTCTATGGTGTGCAGGCTCTGGAACTTCTTGCAGGTGCGACGAATATCACGCTGCTTGGTCTGAATTTCCGTGATGGCCTGAAACTGACTCAATGGCGTCGTAAAAGCCGTCCGAAACCGGCATAACGCTACCGGACCATTCTTGAGAAGAAAGCGGACGTTGCCAATAGCACCGTCGCATTCTTCCTGAAAAAACCTGAAGGATTTACTTTTACTTCAGGTCAGGGCGTCTATGTCAAAGGACGCCTGACCTCATGCTTCTGTCATAGATAGTCAAAACACGGCCACTTTGCCAGCATGAGGTAATCTCCCCTTCCTCCTACATTCCGTCCCCCACATGTCGCACTCGACACCCGAGACGTGCCGGCCCCGCTGCTTTTCCCGCGACGGGGGCCAGCGCACGAACTGAGACTGAAGCCTGTCATCAATCATGGCCATGGGTGCAGCCGCCAGAGCAAAGCGCCGACGATAGGTTCTGGTAACATACTCTCCCGCAACAGCAGGGCTGTGGGCCATCTCCGTCTCGCGTTCCAGTTTGCGGACCAGATCATCCCGTTCCCGGCGCGGCAACGTGGTCAGCATGCCGCGTGGATAATACGTCCTCTTCCCGTTCTGCCGGGCAATGCCCTGCTCGATAAGATGCGCCTGGCAACGGACCAGCGCATCCCTGACCTCGGCGCCGAAACCGGCATCGTCGAGCGCGACCGGATCGCGGGCAATAAGCTGGCGATCCAGCCAGGTCGTCGCCCTTACCGTCACCTGCTCCCCGATCGACAGATCGGACTGCACATCCAGTGCGACGCGGCTACGGCTCCCAGCCTTATTGAACCGGCGCAGTTCCACAGCCGGGGCCGAACAACATGTTTACGCTGCTATGGACCAAATTCTCATGGCCGCGTAATGTGTAAAAGTCGGTCCCTACCAATCATGGGGATGATTACATCGCGTATCTGATGATCGACAGCACGATCGTTCAGTCACAGCCTCGCGGCTGGCGCAAAAGGGAGACTCATAAGGAAGGCTTTGGTCGAAGCCGCATCTTCTGTCTTCTGGTGTTTTTCTGTAATGCCCATGACGCGTATTTTACGC
>NZ_BANE01000172.1 GCF_000964405.1 Novacetimonas hansenii JCM 7643 | reverse complement strand
TTTGGTGAAGCTTTTTCTAAAAAGCTTCAGAAGACGCCGCCTTTAAAAAAAAGGCGGCACCCCAAAACTTTTATTATTTTTTATCAATGAGTTATTTTCAAACAATCTCGTAGAAAACCAGGTAACACCAAAAACTATCCTGGAATTTTCATGCAGGGATCGCGATACCTGCCGGGCCCAGGCAGCGCCCGGCTATCGCAAGCTGGCGGTATCCCGTAACTGAGAGCCCTCAGTCTTCACCTTCAGCAAGGCTTTCGAGTCGTTCCCGCGACAGCAGCGTGATGGCATACCCCTTGCCCACGTCGATCATCCCCTGCGCACGCATCCAGCTCAGGGTACGGCTGACGGTCTCAATGGTCAGGCCAAGGTAATCGGCAATATCGCCGCGCGTCATGGGCAGGTGCAACTGCCCCGCGCTGTTGAGTTCACCGTGATTGGCCTGGTCCAACAGGAAACTGGCGACGCGTTCACGCGCAGTCTTGCGGCCAAGCAGCAACATCTGGTTCTGGGCCGCAACCAGTTCGTTGGATGCCTCTTCGAGAAGGCGGCGTTCCATGCGGGGAAAATCATCCAGCAGGGCGCGCATCCGCTCCCGCGAGAAGCGGCACAGGCGCACGGTATCGACCGCTTCCGCGCCGAAAGCATACCGGTCGGATACCGCAAGCCCGAGGAAATGACCCGGCCCTGCGAATCCTGTAATCTGCCGCCGCCCATCGGGCAGGGCCTTGAACAGCTTGACCGTGCCAGAAGTGACATTGAAGAAATCGGTGGCGGGCTCCCCTTCCTCGATGAAGCACCGGCCTGGGGTGATGATGGTTTCCACCGCCGCCTCGGACAGGCGGGAGATATCCTCGTCCTCAATGGCGCTGCACACGCTGGATGGGCGCACATTGCACATCTTGCAGAAATCAGGCTGGAGACCAACCGCCCCCATGACAAGGCGCCGTGGTCGCTGCTCGAACTGGCACGAAGACGTATCCGGCATGTTTATCCCAATTCCCTGCTGTTGCCCAATGCAACACCCTGTGGTCGTCCCGGGCGGGACGCAGCGCATGGCACTGTGGGCACCGGCGAAATAACTGCGCCCCGAAGGCCCGACACTATGTCTGACCCCTTGATATAAATCAATGCGAAGCCCCGATCCCAATCCGGTAAATCAGAACAGTCTGCAATCATCGGAAAATTAAGGATGCCGCCCCCAGTGCATGGACACTCCTCCCTGACGGTCCGGCGGCTTGGCGCTGCGGATATTTTGGTCCTCTATCCCCTGATCCAGCATGCCTTTCCCGAAATGGAACGACGGCGATGGATGGATGTCGGTCGCCGGATGTCCGCACAGCGCAAGCGCCCGCGTCAGGGAATCCTGGTCGCGCATTACGGGACACGCGGCCTGCCATGCGCCATGGCGACCTATCGCCGTGATTTCGACATCCGCCTTGGGCAGGTCCTGACCAGTGACCACTGCATCGTCATGACGCCCGGCGATGCACAGCACGTCATGAACGCATTTCACCCGGCCATGACACGCCTGGCGCAGGAACTCGGATGTCATGCAATGCGAACAATGCAGCCCATCGCAAAAATGACATCACAGGACCCAAAAGTGTGTCCTGCCGACCACATAGTCGAAAGAACACTGCTTTTGACGGAAATTAACGGTTTCTCGCCCCCCGCCTGATTGATCCATATCAAGGTGCGATGTAAGCGCCGCGTGATTGTTGCCAGTCATCAAAACACGTTGATTACGACGTCCAGTCGTCAGAATGAAAAGGTCCGCACCAGATGAAGAAAATGCGTAACACTGCCCTTGCGGCGGCGCTGGGCGCCGCGGCTGTCGCGCCGGTCGCGGGCCATGCTCAGACTGCGACGCCGTCCGCCTATGTGAATGCCCCGCTTGCCGCCCCGGTCGCCCCTTCGCGTCCCCACGGTCACTGTGGCATTTTTGAGACATGCTCCAGCACCAAGATCGGTCTGGGCAAGGGTGACTTCATGATCCGCCTCTCGGCCGTCGGCGTGCTGCCGGAAGATCGTGACAGCAAGGTCTGGCTTGATGGCAAAGCCCTGCCGGGCGCGCGCATCAAGACGACCAATCAGGTCATGCCCGAACTGACGTTCGAATACTTCCTGACCGACAATATCTCGCTGGACCTGATCGCCACCAGCACCCGTCATGAGGTCGCGGGCGAAGGCGGCGCGCTGGGCGGGAAGACCGACGTCGGCAGCGCCTGGGTGCTGCCGCCGACGATTACGGCGGCATGGCATTTCCGTCCGCACAAGCGCCTGAACCCGTATGTGGGCGTGGGTGGCACGATGATGTGGTTCCACAACATGAACGCCAGCGGTGCGCTTGGCCTGACGAAGCTGAATTCCGGCTTTACCGGTGGTCCGTCGATCAACGCCGGTGTGGATTACCAGCTGGTGGGCAACTGGTTCTTCAACTTCGACGTGAAGCAGATGTTCGTGCGCATGCACGCATGGGCTGAAAACGGCTCCGAAACCACCAAGGTCCGTGCCCACGACTCGCTGGATCCGACGGTCGTTTCCGCCGGTATCGCCTACCGGTTCTGATGACATGAACGTGGCGGACCCCGCCGCGCTGGTTGCGCGGTATGCCCGGAACCTGCCACGTTACACCAGCTATCCCACGGCGGCGCAGTTCACTGACGCCGTGGGGCCGGATGACGCCCGCGACTGGCTGCGGGCCGTCCCTGCGGGGGATGCGCTCTCCCTCTACCTGCATGTTCCCTTCTGCGATACGCTCTGCCGGTTCTGTGGCTGCAATACTGCCGTCCTGCGCAGCGCCGATGCCCGGGCCGCCTATGCCGCCCTGCTGATCGAGGAACTGCGCCGCGTTACCGAACAGCTTGGCGCGGGCCATCCCGTCTCACACCTGCAATGGGGCGGGGGGACACCCACGACCCTGCCGGTGGGCACGCTGCGGCAGGTGATGCAGACCATCCGCAACAGCTTCACGCTGCTGCCCGATGCCGAAATCAGCATAGAGATCGACCCCCGCCATCTGCCCGCGCAATATCCGGCGGTCCTGCATGAACTCGGCTTCAACCGCGCAAGCCTGGGGGTACAGGATATCGACCCCACCGTGCAGGAAGCCTGTGGTCGTATCCAGAGCCTGGAGCAGACACGCACCTGTATCGACGCACTGCGCGGGGCGGGTATCCGCGCCATCAATATCGACCTGATCTATGGCCTGCCACGACAGAGCGTGCGGGGCGTACGCGACACGGCCACCGCCATCGCGGCGCTGTCCCCCGACAGGCTCGCGGTTTTCGGCTATGCCCATGTGCCATGGAAACAAAAGCGCCAGAACCTGATGCCGACAGGCGAACTGCCCGATGCCATCGCCCGGTTCGAACAGCGCGCGGCCATCAACGATGCCCTGTGCGCCGCAGGCTACCTGCCCGTGGGGCTGGACCATTACAGCCACCATGCCGACCCGATGGGCATCGCCGCGCGCAATGGTACGCTGCATCGCAATTTCCAGGGCTATACCACCGATCCGGCAACGACCCTGATCGGTGTGGGGGCCTCGGCCATATCCTCTTTCCCGCAGGGCATGACGCAGAATGCGGTATCGGCCGCGGCCTATGCCCGCCTGATGGGCGAAACACCCGACCGCCTGCCGGTTGTCCGGGGGGTGCGCCGCACCGATGATGACCGTGTGCGCGCCGAACTGATCGAACGCCTGATGTGCGACATGGAAATCGACCTTGGCGCATTCATCGCCCGCCATGGGCTGCGCGCTGGATATTTCAGCGACGACATGCGCAAACTGTCTGGACTGGAAACGGATGGATTTGTCATCATCTCGGGCCAGCGACTCCACGTGACCGAGGCCGGACGCGCGTTCCTGCGTCATGTTGCGGCCGCGTTCGACCACCACCTTGAGATGGACATGCCCCAGCGCCACGCCAGCGGAATATGACCATGCCCCCCCACGCCCGATCTTCTGCCGCCACGCCGGGCGTCACGAACACCTCCGTCATCACCGCACTGCTGACGGCCCCATGCCGGTCGGACCCGTTCCCCCACTGGAACATGGAAAATGTCCTGCCGCCATCGGTCACGCACTCCCTGCTGGGTTGGAACCCGGGAACGCGGTTCCATGCGGGTGAAAGCGGCGGTCAGCGCGCCATGCGCAACGGACACCGGATTTTCGTGACCCCTGCGCGACGGGCGCACGACACGGCGCTCGACCATCTGGCACATCTGTTCGATGCCCCGGCGGCACGGCAGCATTTCGAACGGATCTGCGGCATCGACCTCGCGGGGACGTTCCTGCGGCTGGAACTATGCCTTGATACGGACGGGTTCTGGCTGGCGCCGCATACCGATATCGGGGCGAAACGGCTGACTTTGCTGATCTCCCTTTCCACCGACGCCAATGCCCATGACTGGGGCACCGACCTGCTGACCCCGCAGGGAGAGACCGTGGCGCGGGCGTCGGGTACGTTCAATTCCGGCCTGCTGTTCATCCCGTCCGACCGGTCATGGCACGGCTTTGTCCGCCGCCCCATCACAGGGCTGCGCCGGACGCTGATTGTCAATTATGTCGGTCCCGAATGGCGGGCACACGACGAACTGGCGTTCCCGCCCGCACGGGCCTGAACGACACGCCTGGCCTGCGGGGTCCGGCCTGTGGATATGCGCCACATGCGCAACATATATGCACACAAACCTTTATTCCCGTTTCAAACGGTTCTAGGAAGCGTTGCTACATGTGGTATCCCACCTATCCATGTCATCCCGGTCATGGCGCAAGAGGACAGATCTAGGTATGAGTGAAAACCCGCGCGAGATTATGGAATTCGACGTCGTAATCATCGGCGGCGGTCCCTCCGGACTGGCGGCGGCTATCCGCCTGCGCCAACTGGCCCCTGACACCAGCGTCTGCCTGATTGAAAAAGGCAGCGAAATCGGGGCGCATATCCTGTCGGGTGCGGTGGTCGAGCCGCGCGCGCTGGACGAACTCCTGCCGCACTGGCGTAAGACTGGCGCGCCACTCAACACCCCCGTCAGCGAGGAGCACATGCTCTACCTGACGCCCACACGCGGCTACCGCATCCCGATGCTGGACCGGGTGATGCCGCACATGCGTAACCACGGCAATTACATCGCAAGTCTGGGCGAGGTCTGCCGCTGGCTTGGCGCACAGGCCGAGGAAATGGGCGTCGAGATCTATCCCGGTTTCGCCGGGGCGGAGGTCCTGACCGAAAACGGGCGCGTCATGGGCGTTGCAACCGGCGACATGGGCGTGGGTCGCGATGGCAAGCCCGGTGACAACTATGCGCCGGGAATGGAACTGCGCGCGAAATACACAATCTTCGCCGAGGGCTGCCGCGGGTCACTGACCAAACAGGTCATGGAGATGTACAACCTGCGCAAAGGGGTCGATCCGCAGACCTACGGCCTGGGCATCAAGGAACTGTGGGAAGTCCCCGCCGAACTGCACCGCCCCGGACTGGTGCAGCACAGCTTTGGCTGGCCGCTCGATGACCGCACCTATGGCGGGGCGTGGATGTATCATTTCGGGGAAAACCTCGTCTCCTACGGCTTTGTCGTCGGGCTGGATTATCCCAACACGTGGCTATCCCCGTTTGACGAAATGCAGCGTGTGAAGCTGCACCCCTCCTTCCGTCCGTATTTCGAGGGTGGGCGTCGCCTGTCCTATGGCGGGCGCGCCCTGTCCGAAGGCGGGCTGCAGTCCATTCCGCGCCTGACCTTTCCCGGCGGCATGCTGGTTGGGGACACGGCGGGCTTCCTCAACGTGCCCAAGATCAAGGGCACGCACACCGCAATGAAGTCGGGCATGCTGGCGGCCGAGGCCGTGGCTGAAGCCTTCCTGACCAACCGGGTGGAGCCGGGCTCCTACACGCGGCGGATCAGGGAATCCTGGCTGTGGGACGAACTGCGCGGCGTGCGCAACATCCGCCCGGCCTTCGCGCGCTTTGGCATGAAGGGCGGCGCGCTGTATTCCGGCATCGACGCCATGCTGCTGCGCGGTCGCGCGCCATGGACGCTCCATACCCGCCATGCGGATAACGAGACGCTGGAGCCCGCCTCCATCTCGCCCAAGATCGACTATCCCAAGCCTGACGGCAAGGTCACGTTCGACAAGCTGTCGTCCGTCTTCCTGTCGAACACCAACCATGAAGAAGACCAGCCCGTGCACCTGAAGGTGCGCAGCACGTCCATGTGGAAGACCGTCAACTGGGATGTGTTCCGCTCCCCCGAAAGCCGTTACTGCCCCGCAGGGGTGTATGAGGTCGTGGATGAGCAGGCCGCCCCGGCCTTGCAGATCAATTCGCAGAACTGCGTCCACTGCAAGACATGCGACATCAAGGACCCGACCCAGAACATCGACTGGGTCACGCCCGAAGGGGCAGGTGGTCCGAACTACCCCGGCGGCATGTAATCCCATGCCCACAGGGATGTCATGGCCCCGTCATGGCGTCCCCCGTTTTCCGATCCCCCATCCAGACACAGACCGAGAAGAGATGTGATGAAGGTTCTTGTCCCCGTAAAACGCGTGATCGATTACAATATCAAGCCGCGCGTGAAGGCCGACGGCACCGGTGTTGAAACCGCTGGCGTCAAGATGTCGATGAACCCGTTTGATGAAATCGCCGTGGAAGAAGCCGTCCGCCTGAAGGAAAAAGGTGTCGCCACCGAAATCGTGGTTGTCTCCATTGGCGAAGCCAAGTCTCAGGATACGCTGCGCACCGCCATGGCCATGGGTGCTGACCGTTCCATCCTGGTGGAAACCGACAGCGTGACTGAACCTCTGGCGGTGGCGAAGGTGCTCAAGGCACTGGTGGACAAGGAAAAGCCTGATCTGGTGATCCTTGGCAAGCAGGCGATCGACGACGACATGAACGCCACGGGGCAGATGCTCGCGGGGCTTCTGGGCTGGCCACAGGGCACGTTCGCAAGCAAGGTGGAACTGCATGACGGCAAGGCCACCGTCACACGCGAAATCGACGGTGGCCTGCAGACCGTCGAACTGGCGCTGCCCGCCATCGTCACGGCGGACCTGCGCCTGAATGAACCGCGCTATGCCTCGCTGCCGAACATCATGAAGGCACGCAAGAAACCGATGGAAAAGATCACGCCCGCCGATGTGGGTGTGGACATGACCCCACGCCTGAGCATCGTATCCGTGGCCGAACCCACCGGGCGCAAGGCGGGCATCAAGGTAGGTTCCGCCGCCGAACTGGTTGCAAAGCTGCGTAACGAAGCAAAGGTGATCTGATCATGACCGTCCTCGTACTTCTCGACCATGAAGCAGGCGCCATCCGGCAGGCGTCGCGTTCCGCCATTACCGCCGCGTCAAAGCTGGGCGATGTCGATGTGCTGGTCGTGGGCCGCAATGCTGCTGAAGCTGCACAGGCTGCGGCAAAACTACCGGGCGTGAAGAAAGTCCTGTCCGCCGCCGATACCACCAGCGCGGATGAGCTGGCTGAACCCGTGGCAGCCCTGCTGGTGTCGCTGGCCGACGGCTACAGCCACATCCTTGGTGGATCCAGCGCAAACAGCAAGAACATCCTGCCCCGTGCGGCGGCCCTGCTGGATGTGCAGCCTATCCCCGACGTCGTGGAAATCATCGACGCCGACACGTTCGTGCGCCCGATCTATGCCGGCAGCGCACTGGCGACGGTGAAGTCGTCCGATGCGAAGAAGGTGCTGACTGTCCGTGCCGCCGCCTTCGATCCCGTCGCGACGGAGGGCGGTTCCGCCCCGGTCGAAAGCGTTGCCACCCCGGCGGGCGAGGACACATCGAAGTTCATCGGCACCGAACTGTCGCAGTCGGAGCGTCCGGAACTGGAGTCCGCACGCGTCGTGGTGTCCGGTGGACGCGGCATGCAGAACGAGGAAAACTTCAAGCTCCTCGAACCGCTCGCTGACCGTCTGGGGGCCGCTATCGGCGCATCGCGCGCGGCGGTTGATGCAGGCTTCGTGCCCAATGATTACCAGGTGGGCCAGACCGGCAAGATCGTGGCGCCGGAACTGTATATCGCCATGGGGATTTCCGGCGCGATCCAGCATCTGGCGGGCATGAAAGACAGCAAGGTCATCGTTGCCGTCAACAAGGACCCCGAGGCCCCGATCTTCCAGATTGCGGATTATGCGCTGGTGGGGGACCTGTTCGAGGTGCTGCCTGCATTGGAAGCAGAACTCGACAAGGCAGGCTGATCCCGGCCATTCAGGGGCGCTGCCCCTGGACACCGCCAAAGGGCATTCCCCTTTGGGCGGCATGATGATTGGAAATTTCAGGGTGCCGCCTTTGAAAAAAGGCGGCATTCTTTTTTGGGGCTTTCCCAAGGAAAAACCGCGATAGACCTCTTGAGAAATTGTTTAAAAACAACTCATTGATAAAAAAACAAGAAAGGTTTTTGGGTGTCGCCTTTTGATCGAAAAAGGCGACGTTTTCTGAAGCTTTCTGGAAAAAGCTTCACCAAAAAAACCTTTATAATTTCAGGATGTTATTGAGCCTTCCTTTTCAAACAGCCTCCAAGAGGTCGTTTGAAAAGGCATAAAGATTTTGGTGAAGCCTTTTTGAAACAAGACACCACCGAAGGAATTTTATCCTGATTTGTAAATTTGTTAATTAAAAACAACCCCTTATGGACAGGGATAGGCGCGGCTTTGCACCCTTATCCCTCACCCAGCACGGCGCGCGCGCGACGGACCACCGTATCGTATTCTTCCTGCGTCAGGTTGCCGCGATGAAGCATCTCGCTTGCCCGTGCAAGGGCATCACGGGCGTGTGTCTCATCCGGGATGGGATAGCGTCGGCCGGGCAGGGCAAATGCCGAATCCGGCAGGGCATCGCGTTCGGCGGCTGTCAGTCTGGACATGATCCGTATCCTTCTGTCTTGGATGGCCCCCATGAAAAGCCATCCTTTGTAAAGTTTACGCCTCATCGGGGATCTACCAACAGGTAAAATACCGTTGTCTCCCCCCATCAGGCTGCACGGCTACCCCAGGTAAGAGACAAAAAAAACGGGACACATCGCCATGGCAATGTATCCCGTCAGTTGACCGCACATGAGGACATCATGTGGAATTTTATACCAGCCTGTATTCAGGCTGGACATTTCAGTATTTTTCGAAGCCCTGCTGGCCTCATGACCCCTTATTGCCATTTAATTTTTCCCACGTCAACGTAAAAAATAAATAAACCTCTTTTTTACTTTTGTTGCACTGCACAATTACTGTATTTGTTTTGCACTGCACAATCAACGCGGAAATATAGACACAAATGACACATATCAGTGCATTGCCCCAAAATGAGGGATATTCTTCGAAAGGGACAACGTACGGCATGTTCCTGATCGTTGGGATGTCCTGTATGATGGGCTCATGAACCGCATGACAGGCCCTGGCCGCCCTCGCATGATCCTCTATCGCGCCCGGCGTCTTTACGCATGACACGCAGGCGACGGGGCACATCCACACGCTGCGCCGCATTCTGTCAGGGTAGCATCATGCGCCATGTGATCGTCATGGCGGGAACGGGTGCCATCGGGTTGATGGCCGTGTTCATGGTTGACCTGCTGAACCTGTTCTACATCTCCACCCTGCATAATCCGGCCATGACCGCCGCCATCGGGTTCACGGCCGCTGTCGGTTTCATACAGATCGCGGTTTCCATCGGCATGTCGATCGGGCTGGGTGCCACCACCAGCCGACAGATCGGGGCAGGCCATCATGACATGGCCCAGCGCATTGCCTCGTCATTTTCCGTGGTCATGCTGCTGCTGACAGGCCTGCTCGGCTTTGGCACTGCCCTTCTGGCGCATCCCATCCTGCATGCGCTGGGCGCGCAGGGAGAGGCGGAACATCAGGCGGCGCTCTATCTCTATATTGCATCCCCCATGCTGCCGCTAATCGCGGTGGGCATGGGGGCCTCCAGCCTGCTGCGTGCAGTTGGGGCGGCACAACAATCCATGAATGTTACATTGGCGGGTGCGCTGATTTCTGCCCTGCTGGACCCGGTGCTGATCCTGTGGCTGCATTTCGAATTACAGGGCGCCGCCATCAGCACATTGATATCACGTGCTGTCGTGGCGGGACTGGGGGTCTATTGCGCCCGTCAGCATGACCTGCTGGCCTGGCCGGTTGCACGGTTCATCCGCAGCGACACCCACCGGGTGGGACAGATCGCCATGCCTGCCATCCTGACGAACCTTGCCACCCCGATCGGCGGGATCTTCGTCACCCATGCCATGGCCAGCTTCGGCCTGTCCGCCGTGGCGGGGCAGGCTACCATCGACCGCATCGTACCCGTTGCCTTTGCTTTCGTATTTGCACTGACAGGTTCGATCGGGCCGATCATGTCGCAGAACCTTGGGGCAGGGCAGGTGGGGCGGGTCCATGAAACACTCGTCGCCTCCCTGAAACTGGTGCTGGGCTGCGTGGGACTGACATGGGCAATCCTGTTTGTGGGACAGGATCTGGTCATCCGTATCTTTTCGGCGACGGGCACCACCGCTGACCTGATCCGTCTGTTCTGCAACTGGACCATCGGCGGCTATTTCTTCATCGGCATCCTGTTTGTCGCGAATTCTGCGTTCAACAACCTTGGGCACCCGCTTTATTCGACCCTGTTCAACTGGGGACGCGCGACGCTGGGAACCGTGCCGTTCGTATGGATCGGCATGCAGTACGGCCCCATGGGCGTACAGGTGGGACAGGTTCTGGGCAGCGTCCTGTTCGGGATAGGTGCGGTGACAGTTGCGTTCAGTGTCGTGCGCAACCTTAAGGTTGCCTCCCCTGAACCGCAAATGGACTCCGTCCCGTCACTGCCCCCCGCACAAAGTGCGGAAAGTGCGATGATCGAACTCGACGACCTTGATAACGAGGCGCAGGAATACGAACATGAAAAGGAAAATACGCAGGACTAGCGGATAATCCCCCATAAATTACGCGTATGGAGGAAATCTGGGCTTAGAGACTGTTTGAAAAGCCAGGCTCGATAACATACTGAAATTATGACGATTTTTTTGTGGAGCTTTCCCTAAAAAGCTTCAGAGGATACCGCCTTTTTCGATCAAAAGGCGGCACCCAAAAACTTTTCTTATTTTTATCAATGATGTGTTTTAAAACACTCTCTTACTGTCGCACGACCTGTCCAACACCGATAATCAGGACTTTTTTTCCTGCATCACAAACAATGTATGGCAGGCACGGTCGATACAGATGCTGGTGATACCATAATTGGTATCATGATCCCGATAGTGATGATTGATATGGTGGATCTTCAGCCGACGCAACAGCGGACCACGCATCGGGAACTGGTGGCAGGAATAATGGATCACGTCATAAAAGACGTAACCACAAAAGAAACCAGCCGCCAGACTTCCCCCCCGGCCTTGACCGATGAAAAACGCACACCCCGCCCAGATCAGTAGCGCAAGGGGCAGTGTGACACTCAGCGGCATCAGGTTGCGCAGGGGATGGTTTGGCTGCTCATGATGATTGCCATGCAGCAGGTAAACCAAAGACTGCACCGGGGCATAGCGGGCCTGAAGATGGAACAGGAAACGGTGCAGCAGATATTCCGTGGGAAACCAGATCAGGAAGCCCATGACCGCATAGAGCACAAAAACAATGACAGACGCAGATTTCCACGCGCCATAGGCCAGGGACAGAACCAGAAGCGGCAGCCAGACGGACAAAAAGACGTTGAAAGACAGCAGCGTCAGGCGTTCAAGGATGGAATTCTTGAATAACCTGACCGGCTCCTCCATCTTCTGCCTGTTGTTATCCTGCATGCTGGCTACACCTCGAAAAGCCGATCTGGAACATAAAGCAGAAACTGCCTACGGTACGCACCAATCCATCTTGAACTCTATTACCCGACTGCTCCAGACGACACGCTGCCATCCAACGGGGAAAAACTTCCCATCATCAGCCCCAAGCATATGTGTCTCAGGGCATCAGATACGAGGCTACGGAACCCGAATCAAGCTTATTCGTACATACCGATCTGCATAAGTCCAATCTTCTGGACCACCTCAGAGTTCCCTTCATATCATATAGCGTGCCAGGGTTCCTGAACACTCCTTAACGCCATATTCCAGATGACCATTCAATATATTTAAGATGACAATGCCTCTTAAATTGTATCAAAATGTTTTCCACATCCATCAATACAGAAACACACCAGAGATCAATACATACAAATATCCCGGTCGGTATTTTTGGTGTCTGCCTGAATACAGACACCCATAGAACGGGACTGGTTTTATCAGAAATTCCGTCCAGCCGACATGCCCGGAGCGATCAACGTATTGATAAGGTTGAATACTTTTTGAACCTTATTCGTCTTGGCATTCGCGATCAGGATTGTATCCTTGTTTTTCATGATGAAATGTTCCGCCAGGAAAAAGCTGGCGGGGTTCATCATATCAAGTTGATAGACAATGGGCGTAGTCGGCTTGGTTGAATCCACCGGCAGGCCCAGACGCTCTGCAATCGTGGAACTCTCATACCGAATGATAAAGACCGCATTCGGGTCCGCGCGTGAGTCCGCCGGGCCGCCGACACGTGCCAAGGCTTCCGCCAGATTGACGCTCGATCTTGAAAACGGCGTTTCCACAGGTTTACCTGCCGCACCGAAAACCGTGTAGGTACGCGGTTCGTAAATAAGATGAATTCTGTCACCAGCTTCGAGCAGAATATTCTGTTCGGGGTTATCCTCAATCAACTTCAGGGGGCCTGTCGCAATCTGGTTATGGCGGGTCAGCTCGACAATGGTGTCTTCCGGGTCATGCAGGCTTCCCCCCGCCAGGGCGACGGCATCTACCAGATGTTCCTGATGCAATGTAAGCGGCATACGGCCATTGAGCTTGACATCACCATAAACGATGACCGAATTCGCCAGATTCTTGGATATCCGCACAAGAACCTGCGGGGCCTCTGATTTTCCCTTCAACCCTGCACGGATCTTGTCGGCGATCTCATCGGAGGTCAGTTTGTCAACCATGAGATGCCCGACATAGGGCATGTCGATGGTTCCATCGCCATTGACCAAGATGGAGGGGAAATTACTCCTCCTTGCAATGCCTGACGCGGTATTGCTGCTGGTCCGCGTCGTAAACAGGCTTTCGCCCATTTCATAAACATCAATTTCCAGCGTATCGCCTGCCCCTGCGCGATCACTGTTATAATGTTCCTGCGCCGGTGCCTGCGCGATATTCGAAAACAGGGGGGGCGTTTCGCTATTCAGCAACGTAATCAGGTCAGGACTGATCTGAACAATCCCATACCCGATGGTATTTTTCTTGCGACTGGATTGCGCGCTTTTGACACCGGATTCCGTAGGCGCACTATCTGGTAAGGTATCACACCCGGCAAGGAGGGCGACCGGCAGGATGCCAATCGCAAATGCCTTTTTGCACTCCAGAAAAAATTTTCGCATGAAGTTGGAAGGTTGTATGGCCATCACGCTTGAAATTTTCTTTCATTCGAAAGCATAGCTCCCATTATGGGGGATATGTCTCGGCTTTCCCGTATCAGACTGATGCGCGACCGCGCGCAAGACACCATTTCCATACTCTAGATAGCATGCTCACGCATACCAGTAATCAGCAACCGTCCGATCATGAAGGTCAGGCTCGACCCCACCAGCACGGCCAGAACCATCAGGAATGTATGGGGATATGTGGGCATGCCCGGCAGATTCGGTTGCACGACACGCACGACATACACCTGCTGCTGAAGGGCGGCCGCCCGCGCTGTTTCCAGTTGGGTCGCCGATGAGACATAGGCAGATTGCGCAAACTCACGCTCCAGCATCAACTGGTCATACTCCGCCATATTAACGGAAACACCGCCCTTTTCATGAACATGCATCTGCTGGTCCTTGATCTGGGTATCAAGGGCATTGATACGCAGCTTCAGCGTCTGCACCTGAGGGCTGGAGGGGGCAAGATTGCGCAGCATCTGTGTCAGTTGTGTATCCGCCTGCGCCAGTTCGGTCTGCAACTGCCCAATCAGGCTGATACCGACGACGCTGCTCTTGCTTGGGTCGATATCGCCAGATTTCTGACGGAATGCCGTCATACGGGCCTGGATTTCCCTGACCCGGTTTTCTGCGGCACTGACCTCGACATCCGCCACCTTGATGGTGTTCTGCGCAACCTGCTCGTTAAATTCGTTGATCCGTTCTTCGCCAAGCTTCAGCAGTTCTTCGGCGATTTTCTTGGCTTCATCCGGGCGGAATGCCCGCACATCAAGGGATGTGACGCCTGTATCTTCGTGGAACACCACATCCACATGATTCTGATAATACCACAGCAGACGTTCCGGTGTCGGGTCCGCATAGAACAAGCGCGACAGGATATCCGTATCGGCATGACGATACATCGCGACCAGATTGAGGCGCTTTTGCAGGGCGTCAACCGCATCATGAGATTTCATATAGGTGTTGACGGCAAAGCCTTCTGCCAATCCACCACCACCGGCCATGGCCATTCCCATGACCCCACCACCCATCATACCGCCGCCGCCGCTAGCCGCACTACGCGTACTGGGACGACTGTCCTTGACCACAAAAGCGGCCTCGGACTCGTACTGCCCGCTTGCCAGCAACAGATAGTACAGGAGCGCAAGCACAGTCGGTAGGACCACGACAATAAGGACAGGTGCACGTCGTCGCAAAAATACCATCATGCCAGACTCTGCATCCGGCGTATCAGCGTTGATCATACTACCTCTTATCTAGGAATGGCGGGGACATATAACATACTGGTCACAGGCGGACCACATCAGCCCAGATGTATGTCCTTACGAACATTCCGGATGCTTATCAGCCCAATATAGGTCAATACCAGACACCAGCCGAGCACATAGGCCGGGTAAGTATAATCACTTTCATAAAAATCAAACTGTCCTTCCCGGATGACTTCAAAGATTTCCGTCACCGGAAACCATGAAAGATACCAGCGGAAAGGATCGGGCAGCATCTGCTGGACCGTAAACGCCCCCGACAGCGGCATGCTGAGATACATGAGGGGATGGGCCAGACGCTCAATCGTGCTGGATTTTTCACTGTAAGCAGCCAAGATCATGGACAGGCCAAACGAAAACCATGTCAACATTACCAGCCCCCATATCATGAGCAGTGGCCGTTGAGGCAGGAAGCCAAAGGACAACGACTGCATGATCAGCGACAGGAATATTACCGCCATCACGGTCGAGGCCGCCTCAAGCAGGGCACGTGACAGCAGAATATCAAAAATCGTTACTATTCGGTGATACAGAAGCGAACGGTTTGCCTCGATCGCACCACCAGAGCGATTGACCACAGACCGGAACAGGCAGAAGAACGTATAACCCGATACGATGAAGGAACCGGTTGGCATGCCTATGTGCATGAATGGCCCTTCACCGGCATGAATCACGGAAACCCCGATCGTCAGCAGTGAGGGTTCCAGCATGACCCACAGGAATCCTATGTTGTCTCGTCCGAAACGGGTATGTAGTTCCCGAATGATCAATGCGCCTAGGACATGCCACTGTGTCTTGAAGCCACTTTTAAGCAGGTCAAGTTCAGAATATTTTTTTACCGCCTGCGTCATATTGCCAACATACCATCAGAAGAGACACGCCATCGGGCGGAAAAAACCACCCCGGCACCCTGACTGATCTCCATATATGCATTCTTCAGTCATATTAAGGCACCGGAAGAATAAACAGGGACTTCCAATACCGCACCTGACAAAGATTGTCGAGATGGAAGTGGGCAGCAACCATACCCACAAAAAGCAATATAAAAATGCTTTTAGAAACCTTGAAACCAGAAACTAAAACATCACCTACAGAAATTCATATTCTTCATTGATATATTTTTTAATGAATCAGAAGGTAACAACATACATCCTATGCAGTTTATTTGCATGACATATATGTCGTTACTTATTTTTACAAAATCACCGCACAACTGAATGCATCAAACCCCATGGGAAAGCCCCAACGGGGCGAATCGGATACTCTCCGCCCCGTTGCGTCCCCATTGCGCTGAATTACTCAGCTACGTGCATAATCGTCTTCGATCCTGACGATATCATCTTCCCCAAGATACGGGCCTGACTGCACCTCAATCAGTGTCAGGGGAATACGGCCGGGATTCAGCAGGCGATGGACGGCCCCAAGCGGCAGGTAGATGCTCTCGTTTTCACGCACCATATGCTCTTCATTGTCCCGTGTGACGATGGCGGTACCTTCGACCACGACCCAGTGTTCGGCACGATGGAAATGCTTTTGCAGCGAAAGCTTGCGACCCGGGTCCACCACGATCCGCTTGACCTGAAAACGGTCGCCTTTTGTCAGGCCTTCATAAAAGCCCCATGGGCGATAGTTGCGATTATGCATTTTCGCTTCCGTCCGCCCCGCAGCTTCCAGTCGTGCCACGACCTTCTTGACGTCCTGTGCATGATCGCGATGCGATACAAGGACGGCGTCCTGCGTCACGACAACAATCAGGTCGTCCACCCCGCTGACGGCTGCCACAATCCCATCGGAACGCACGTAGCAGTTACGGCTGTTGGCCAGGAAAACGTCCCCGGTTGTCACATTACCATCTGCATCCTTGGGGCTGAGATCCCACAACGCATCCCAACTTCCCACATCGGACCAGCCCAGGTCCGCAGGGATGACGGCGGCATGGCGTGTATGTTCAGCCACGGCATAGTCAATAGAGATATCGGGCGCCTTCTCAAAGGTCGCAGGATCAAGACGGATGAAGTCCATATCCCGTGTCCGGCCCTTGACCGCCGCCCTGACGGCGCTCAGCACGTCAGGGGCATAGCGTTCGAGTTCCTCCACAATGGTACTGGCACGGAACAGGAACATACCGGAGTTCCACAGATATCCACCTTCGTCCAACATTGTGGCCGCCTTGGCCGCATCGGGCTTTTCGATAAAGGAGGAAACCTGGTAGACCCCGTCCACACCGGCAAGTGCTGCCCCCTGGCGGATATAGCCATATCCGGTATCCGGCCGCGTGGGCGTCATGCCAAATGTCACGATCTGCCCTTCGCGCGCGGCCTCCACCCCTTGTGACAGCACAGGCCCAAGGGCGTCAGGCTTGCTGATGGCGGCATCGGCTGCCATTATCCACAACACGGCGTCAGGATCCGTTTCCGCAACAATCAGGGCGACTGCGGCAATCGCAGGGGCTGAATTGCGGCCGACCGGTTCAAGCACAATGCGCGCATCGGTAATCCCGACTTCACGCAGTTGCTCTGCAATGATGAAACGATGTTCCTGATTGCACACCACGATCGGTGCCCCCAGCCCACAGGCCGCACCACGCAATGCCGTTTCCTGAAGCAATGTCCGATCCGACAGAAGGGCCCAGAACTGCTTGGGAAAGCTTTTACGCGAAACCGGCCATAACCGGCTGCCCGATCCGCCGGACAGGATGACGGGAATTACGGTGCCGATGCTGTCAGCCTGTGTTTTTCCCCCGCGCAGGTCATTTTTTGAAATAGACATTCATAGACTCCAAATATACAAAATTTACTTGAACATAAAAGTATTCACACGATCAGCATACGTCACGTACACGACTTGAATTTCCCATCATCGCATATTTCGCCAGAACGACCATTCCAAGGCGGGAGTCCCATTCCTGATCCGATCGGGTCGAAATAAAACCGTACATCATGATTTCCATAAGAACCGTCAAAGATGGCGGCAATCAGACATGATGCCTAAATAGCGTTCACGAACCTAAAGTTCCTCAAGGAATGCAAGCCCATCACCGACCTGTGTGGGCCATGTGAACAGGGCTGCCGACGCAATGCGTGCGCCGGGACGATGGGCTGCGATCTCCCCAACCATCAGCTTCGTGATCGCGCCGCGCCATCCCGGGCCATCCAACGGATCAACAAAGGTTGCCGCATCCCCGGCAACCTCATGGAACACGGGGATATCGCTGCAGACACATGCGACATCCAACGTCAGCGCCTCTGCCAATGGCAGGCCATATCCTTCGGTAAAGGACGGGAACAGCAACCCACGCGCACCACGAAGCAGGGTCGTCACCTCTGGATCGGACAGGCTGTTGCATTCCCTGACCGTCCCCTGAAGGGCAGGACAGCGTTCGATCATGTCAAGAATGTTTTCATTTTCCCACCCCCTGCGTCCAACCAGCACCAGTTGCGGCACCGGGGCGGCACCGGGATTTTCCACCATATCCCGCCACATATTAAGCAAGAGGAGATGATTCTTGCGCGGCTCGATAGTGCCCAGACAGACGAAATAGGCGCGTTCCGGCACCGAAAAATCCCCCGCTGCGGGCGTGGCCTTCACGACACCATGCGGCACCACCCGGACCGGCAGGTCCGCACGCCGGCGCAGACCATATCGCGCCAGCGAGTCCGCCACCGCCTGGGAAGGAACAATCACCCCGCGCGCCAGTTCAAGGACAGTGTTCATGCGTGCTTCATGCCGGGCGGGTTCACGCGGCCGGGCATATTCAGGATACTCGATGGGGATGAGATCATGCACCATGGGAACAAATTCTGCCCCGTGGCGACGCATGAAGCGCATGATGCTGCCCGGACGGTTCAGATGGTGATGCGACAGCAGCAAATACACGGATTTCCGACAGGCACGTGCGGCCACCGGCGTGATCTGGCGCCCCAGCATCGCCTTTTGCACCATACGCCGCGCCGCCCGCCTGATATCGCGGCACAGGCCATGATGACCCTGCCATATCTTTTCCGTCTGCCTCACAAACTGCTCGGCCTCAGCAAACGGCAGGATCACGATACTTCCCAACGGAGTAATCGCAACAAAGGTCAACCGTTGCGCGGCGTTGCGCAGCAGGTAATCCGCATATTCGAATTCGACCCGGTCGATCCCGGTGGGAACAACAAACCCCGCCCGCGCAATCAGGCGGGAGATGTCAAGATAGATATAAGAAGACAGGTGCATGACGAAAGGTCAGCGCACCCCGTCGGACAGCACGGCATCACGTGACACACGCACCACCTCCGACAGGGCAGGGGCTGCGGTAATCGGGGCGGGAACGCGCGCCATGCGGTTCCCCGCCGGCAATACGCGCGACACCCGCCGGATAACCCCGTCAACCAGGCTGGACAGCCCTTCGGGCGAGAAGAAACCACCTGCAATCAGGCAACGGTCCACCAGCACGCGATAGAACGCATCGAACGTCGCCTTGTCCGGCGGGGTCGGATGGACCCAGAAATTGTCCAGCCCGTTCTGGTCGGTAATATCGGGAATGTCGTAAACCGCTTCCCCCAAGGTAATGACCGGCACGTCCGATGACAGGGCAAGGGTGCCGGTGGTGCTGTTGATCGTGACGACACCACGTGCCGCACGCACGATCAGGGCAATGTCCCCCGCCTCCAGGAAATCCACCCGGTCTGCGACATTCTCCGCCCGGGCGATCTGGCGCGTCAGTTCACGCCAGTTGCGCACACCGTTATCAAGCGGATGTTCCTTGACCAGCAGGACAAGATCCTTTGGCGCATGCGCCGCAAAGGATTTGATGACCTTGCGCAATGCGGGCTCCACCCCATCAAACGGGGAATGCAGCCGCACCTGCGCATCCGCATCAAGCTGCAGCGGGAACAGCATATAGGGAACATGCCGCGCCTCAATCGACTGCATGATCCGCATGGCTTCGTCACCAGCCGCCTCGCGCCGGCGCAGGCGCTTGACCCAGCCCACACCTTCCTTGAGCGGGTGCCACGGGCGATAGTCGGACCAGTGCTTATAATGCCAGCGGCTCAGCAGATCGGCAGTGTTATAGGCCACGGCCTCCAGCGCGCGGCGCCGGAAGGAGGACGGGACAGGATAATGCGGCGGCATCGGCGGCAGCAGCGCAGCCTCCTTGCGATACCAGTCGGGATCGCGCGGCAGGGCGGAATGACCATTGACCCCACCAAGTTCCAGCGTCACCCAGTCGGGCCGGATATAGCCCTCTTCGAACACATGCACGGGAATATGCATCTGCGCACATGCCGCGATCGCGACACGATGCAGGGGACGGCAGTCACCAAACAGAAGTACGTCTGTAATACAGTAACGCTTTATTACATCATTGAAAAAAGCGGGCCACTCTTCGGCGCCACCTGTAAAGTCAATCCCGTGCGGCAATCCCCAGAACAGGCGGTCGCCCCCGTTGAAATTGATCTTGTAGACGCCGTACCCCGTCTTGCGGAACGCCTTGCCCAGCTCCCGGAAAAACGGCCCCATCAATCCCTGCAGAAAAAGAAACCTGCGCTCGCCCACAACGCTTCTTCCATCAAGACTGTTCATTTATTGTTTCTTCTTCCGCACAGGTGGGCCAGCTTTCCCTGCAATTGTCGCAGCCTGGTCAACATGCTCACACGCCAGACGGTCCTGTCCCCAAACCGTCCCAATAGCGTTTCCACTTCACAGGGCAATCGCGTCAAAGGATCTATGTAGAGGGGATAAAGCAATAGGGTACCCGCAACAAGGGCCTTTATAGACAGAGAACGGTTACGCCGTACGCACGGCACATCGCCCAGATCCGTTGTCAATCCCCAGCCTGCGTAGAAGGGCACGCCATAGGTGACAACGCTCCGCCCCCGCAACAGTCCCTCGAACCCGGCCAGGGATGTCAGGGTATGGATTTCATCCACCTGCATCATCAGGGTGGTAATCGACCCACCCCGACTGACCATATCCGCATATCGCATGATCTGCGCATCCTGCAGATGTCCCGCGCGATGTCCCGCATCCACATCGGGATGGGGGCGATAGATGACGAAGGCATCCGGGTTATGTTTGCGCACCGCACGCAACAGTTCCTCGTTCCCCTGTATGGCGCCGCCACCCGCCCGCACGGACAGGTCATCGGCCACCTGTCCGGGCACCAGCAGTACCCTGCGGCCGCCTGCCTCCCATGTGGGGGGCGGCACTGTGGTATCCGCCCGCCCGTATTTGGAAACCCCGCCATCGACCATCCGGGTGATAAGGCGTTCAGCCCGCGCCAGTATCCCCGCGTCGAAATCGGTTGTGGCAAGGATATGTTCAAGGTCGCTTGGTTCGGAGGGATCATAATAGATCCCGCGCCGATCGACGAAAATGGAACAGGGCACACACAGGTCGCTGCCCAATCCGACGGAACGGACAAACCCGTCCTCAACCCGCCATAACGCGACCCCCGCCGCCTGCGCATCACGGACGATCCCTTCGGGCAGACGGGTGGCCCATCCTGCAATCGCGCCCCCGCCCTGCACACGTCCGGCAAGGCGCAGGGCGGCAGCGGCACTGCGGCAAAAGGCCGGATGGCCGGGCGCATGGGCCAGGAATTCCCCGATACGCTCGCGTTTCCACAACGCCATGCCCACGCACGCCGAAATCTCGCGTCCCGACACTATCCGTGCACGCCATAGTGACAGGATATCGACGATCCGCCCCAACGGCACGACCGCACCGTCAAAGGGATCCGTATAGGTTGTGCGCACCGTCAGGTCATGCGCGCACGCGTCATACGTCACCGGCTGGGGGGCCTCATCATGGGCGGTGGCATATCGCACTGCGCGAAGACCACGCAACGCGGCAAGGCGGACAAGATCGCCCAGGCCCAGGCCATGGACCTCCCGCGCGCCATCAAGCAGCGCATGCGGGTCGACCGGCCCGTATATGGCGGCAATCCCGCGACGGCGGGCCATACGGGCTGCCGCGCCATGCCGGTCATGCGCAACCAGCAGCACCTCGTCAGGCCGGACGCACGTCAGTATGCGGTCGAGCAATATGGCAAGCCGCGCCTGTCCATGCCTGCGCTGCTCCGCCGTGGAAGCCGTGACGATGACAGGCCGGACAACATCTGGCGCAGGGGCCCAGAACTGTCCGCCCACGCGCGCGCGCAGCATCCGCGCCACACCCGCGTGATCCACCAGCCCCGCCCCGCGCGCCGCCAGCACAGGCATGTGCCGCCGCAGGGGCGGCGCATGCAACAAGAGCGCATCGTCCGGAATCCTAGTCATGCCAACAGTCTCATGCCCTGCCACCTCATGCCCAATGCGATGATAAAGCCATGGCCGGGCAATGGATGCCTGCCATGGCGCAACTTCCGCATGATTGCCTGATACATGCACTTGCCCTTCCACACGCCATCGGCAAGAAGGGAAGGTGCCCTGCCCGCTTCATGTCGCCTGAATAGAATGCAGTCCTGATTTCATGCAATTATGGTTTCCTTTTGTCACTCTTGGCGCGACCGTCATATCCGGCTTTCTGGTCGAAAGCATGGCGCGACCGTGCATATCAGGATTTCCCCCACTCCGGCGATGCCTCCTCAACGCCCTGCTGACGGGTGCGCAGTATGGGGCGTGGCTGGCCCTGTGCGGGACACCGGTCCTGGCGGCGGTCCTGACGACGGCCCTGACCCTGTGCCTGGTCATCGGGTCTAATATCAAGCTGTCGATTCTTGGCGAACCGATGCTGTTCTGTGACGTCGTGGCCGCCCGCAGTTTCCTCCAGCATCCCAAATTCTACCTGTTTTCCATTCCGCTGAGCGGACGCATCGCCGTCGTGGGGGGGATGATTGCCCTTCCCGTGATGCTGGTCGTGTTCTTTACGCCTGCGCTCCTGCCTCATATTGCTGGGGGCTGCCTCCTGATTGCAGGCATGCTGGGGCTATGGGCCATTCCCGCCACACGATGGGTTCCCACCCCCGATGCGCAGCATGATATCGGGCGATTGGGACTGCCTGGTTCCCTGTTCCTTTACTGGCGGTGCTGGCGGCATGAAATCGCAATGCAACCAGAAGCTGCCCCCCCTGTCACTCCTTCAGGAAAGCCCGCATACGACATCGTCATCGTCATCCAATGTGAATCCTTTGCCCGCCCTGGCGACCTGATGGCGCAACAGGCGCATGATCCTGCACGGATCCCTGTGCTGCCTGCCCTGACCCGGGCCGAAACCATGGCCAGTCACTGGGGCACGCTCCACGTCAGTGGCTTTGGCGCCTATACCATGCGCACGGAATATGGCGTCCTGTTCGGGCAGGAAGAAAGCATGCTGGGGTTCAGGGCCTATGACCCGTTCCTGACGGCAGGCAGGGATACGGCCCTCTCGCTTCCCGCCATCATGGGAAAGGCAGGATATGACTGCACCTTCGTCCATCCCCATGACCTGCGTTTCTATGCCCGGGCGCAACTGATGCCCGCATGCGGGTTCAGCCACATTGTCGGAGAGGAGGCATTTCCCCATACCGCCCGCCCCGGCATGCCCTATGTGGAAGACATGGCACTTGCGCAGGAAATCGGCGCGGTGGCGGCAAAGGCGAAAGGCCCCGCCTTCATTTATGCCGTGACCATGGAAAACCATGGCCCATGGCCGGCAACAGGCCCCAATGGCCCACAAACGGCTTTCGACCATTATCTGCGGCATCTGCGGAACAGCGACCGGATGCTTGGCACGCTGACAGACATGCTTTCACAGATGGGAAAAAAGGGACTTCTGGTCTTTTTTGGCGACCATCGCCCCTCCATCCCCGGCATGATCATCCCTACGCCACAGCGTGGAACCCCTTATGTTGTCATACCGGTTGGCACGGGAACACCTGCCGCGCCGATGAAGCAGGACCTGACACCCGCACAACTGCACCACCTGATTTTGCGCAATACACTTGGCGGTTATGCTGGCTGAAACCACGAAACATGGTATGGGTGATATGCCCGGTCCATGATGCGACCTGACCCTGCTCTTTCCGAGGCCATGAATACAAGATCATGATCCAGTTTGAAAATGTTACAAAAGTCTATCATGCGCGCGGTGTGAACAAGTGTGTGCTGGACCACCAGTCATTCGTGATCGAAAGGGGCATGTCGATCGGGATCGTGGGCGTCAATGGCGCGGGGAAATCGACCCTGACACGCATGATCGCAGGGATCGAATACCCCACCAGTGGCCGCATCACGCGCACCATGTCCATTTCCTGGCCCCTGGGGTTTGGGGGGGCATTCCAGGGAAGCCTGACGGGTGCTGACAATACACGTTTCATCGCCCGCATCTATCGTCGGCCGATCAATGAAATCCTTGATTACGTCAACAGCTTTGCCCGTCTTGGGCATTACTTCGACGCCCCGGTCAAGACATACTCGTCAGGTATGCAGGCGCGCCTTGCCTTTGCCGTTTCCCTGGCGATCCGCTTTGAATGCTATCTTGTGGACGAAGTCACGGCGGTGGGGGACCATTCCTTTCGCCTGCAATGCCGCGAAGCCCTGCTGGAACGGCGCGAGCATGGGACATTGATCATGGTGTCGCATGATCCCAATACCCTGCGGGAATATTGTGATCAGGGCGCGGTGCTGCAAAATGGCAGGCTGACATTCTATGACACGATTGACGCGGCGATTGATGCTTCTGCCGAACTGTATAAATAAGAACGCATTCCCGGATAACCAATTGAAAAACTTTTGAAAGTTCCTGAATGCCGCCTTTTTCAAAAAAGGCGGCGCCTTTCAAAAGCTTTGGGAAAAGCTTCACCAAAACTTCTTTTCAGCATGGAAAATCCGGTACACCCGACGATATATCCTGTCTGGGGATACTATTATTTATGATCGGGGAAAATGGTGGAGCCAATGAGAATCGAACTCACGACCTCCTGAATGCCATTCAGGCGCTCTCCCAACTGAGCTATGGCCCCACATCATAAACCGGATCGCATGGGAACGATCCGCTTGCCTGCCGGGGTATAGCGAGTGCCTTTCAGCTTTGCAACCCCCTATTTTCAGCCCCGTATGACACCATATCCACGCAGGAATTCCAGCAACGCCAACAGCGGCAGCCCAAGGATCGCATCATGTTCGCCCTCGATCCGGGCGAACAGGTGCAGGCCCGGCCCCTCCAGCCGGTAAGCGCCCACACAGGACAGGATGGCATCCCCCTCCAGACGCAGGTAACGGTCAAGGAAGTCTTCACTGAATGTGCGCATCCACAGGCGGGGGCGCGCGACGTGACGCCAGAGTTCCTTCCCCTCACGCAGCACCACGACCGCTGTATGCAGTACATGCGCCTGCCCGCGCAGGCGCATCAGATGTTCGCGCGCGCAGGGTATGTCGGCGGGTTTGTCAAACCATTCCCCGTTACATGACAGCATCTGGTCCGCACCAATCACGATCGCCCCCGCGGCCTTTATATGCGCCGCCTTGGCCCGGGCGAGCGTCAGGGCAGTGGTATCGACATCATGGCCATGATCGCGACAGGCGCGCTTGATCGCAGCCTCATCCACATGGGCAGGGCGACAGGACACCATGATCCCTGCCGATTCCAGCAGGCTGCGCCGTGCGTGGGACTGGCTGGCGAGTACTATCGGGGGCGACTCGACCTGTAATGAATCGGCCTTTAGTACTAAATTCGAGTCGTCGGACATCTGGCGCTCCGTACTGCCAAAGTGAAACATTAAATTCGGGCCGGGGAGTACTCCGGGAGTACTGTGGTACATGGGGATGGTACTTCGCATGATTCTGCACCGTACCGAGTACCGTGGATAAGCTGAACACCCCCCTGCATAGTGAGTTGTACACAGCCCCCTGTCGGGAAAATCTGAATAACTTTCCCTGATGGCTGAAAACTGCGTACCGGCGGGTTGTACACACTGTGGGAAAAACGGGGTACATTTTCGGAAACATGGGTACCCCATCACTCACAGCCCCTATTAACCCCTTCAAGAATTTCTTTCTCTTTTCTTTTATTGTTTAGGAATGGGAACCGCGAATGACGTGGAAACACGGCTGGGACGCATCGACGCTGTTCGCTCGGCAAAAAGTACGAGATAGTCCCGCTGCAATGAAACTGAACGACGGACCGATGACCGAAACAGGCAAACCCCTTCTGCGTGCCCTTGCGGGAGAAGCGATCTGGCCCCCTCCGGTATGGCTGATGCGACAGGCGGGACGGTTTCTGCCTGAATTCCGGGCGCTGCGGGAAAAGGCGGACTTTATCACACGCTGCATGACGCCCGACATGGCAACGGAAATCACCCTGCAGCCGATTCGACGCTTTGGCATGGATGGGGCCATCCTGTTTTCCGATATCCTGATCCTGCCCTGGGCAATGGGACAATCGTTGGAGTTCATCCATGGTCGCGGCCCTGTGCTGGAACCGGTGCGCAGCCTGCATGACCTTGAACGGCTTGACGTAAAACGCGTGGAAGCGGCGACCATGCCGGTGATGGAAACCCTGCAACGGTTGCGGACCATTGTCGATGGGCCGGACCCGATCGGGGTGGCCAAACCAGGACAGGTGACATTGATCGGGTTTGCGGGCGCGCCATTTACCGTCGCCTGTTACATGGTGGAAGGCCACGGCTCGCGCGAATTCGACGTAACACGCGGTCTGGCCTATTCCGATCCGGAATTCTTCGACCGCCTGATCGATATTCTGACCATTGCGACGGCGGACATGCTGTGCAACCAAATCGTTGCCGGGGCCGAGGCCGTGATGCTGTTCGACAGTTGGGCCGGTCTGCTGCCCCCATCCGAATTCCGGAGGCATGTCATCGCCCCGGCGCAGCGGATCGTAAAGATCATCAACGAACGCCATCCGGGTGTGCCAATCATCGGTTTCCCGCGCCTTGCCGGCCTCATGGCGGTGGAATATGGCCGTGAAACCGGGGTCAATGCGATGGCGCTTGATACCAGTGCGGACATGAAGGCGATTGCAGAACAGCTTCCCAATACACTGACATTACAGGGGAATCTTGATCCGTTACGCGTTCTTGCCGGGGGCGAGGGCATGCGGGCGGAGGCACGTGCCATCAGGGATGCGATGAAGGGACGGCCGCATATCTTCAACCTTGGCCATGGGGTCGTGCCTGCAACGCCGCCCGAACATGTGGGCGACCTTATCGCGACCATCAGGGATATCTGACGAATGTTACCTGCTTCCATCCGGCCCGACGGACAACTGCGCCTGATCATCTTCGATTGCGATGGCGTCCTGATCGACAGTGAAGGACCTTCGTGCCGCATGCTTGCGCGTGAACTGCGCAAGGTCGGGCTGGAAATCAGTGACGAGGACGCGGTGGGCCGTTTCGCGGGCAAGGCGCTGACAGCCCTGAAGGAAGAATTGCAAGATCAGGCCGGATTGGAACTTGATCAGGACTGGCCCACGCAGATGCAGCATGCGCTGGTTGAACTCATGCGGTCCGAGGCGGAAACGATCGAGGGATCGGCCGCCATGCTGCGTGAGATCCGCGAACTGCGTATTCCTTATCGGATTGGATCCAATTCCTCCAAAATGGAAATGGATGCAAAATTCGGCCGCACGGGTCTGGATACACTGATTTCCCCGGATTGTATCCATTCCGCACGTGACATGGGCAAGCCCAAGCCGGACCCTGCTGTCTATCTGTCTGCCGCCCATGCCGAAGGGGTTGCGCCGGAAAACTGTCTGGTGCTGGAGGATACGGAAACCGGGGCAGGTGCCGCGCGTGCCGCCGGCATGGCCTGTGTATTGCTGCGCCCGCTTGACCTGCCGGCGACAAGCTGGCCGGGCCTGTTGCGGGTTGGGCACCTGACGGAATTCACCGCATTGGTGAAGCGTATCCTGCGTTCTCAGGGGCAGGCCGCGTGATGGCAGTATTTTGGCCATGGATGCTGTGGTTCAAGGCATTCCACATCATGTCCATGGTCGCGTGGATGGCGGGCATGTTCTACCTGCCACGCCTGTTCGTCTATCACTGCCAGGTGGCGGTCGGATCGGCGGAATCCGAACGTTTCAAGGTCATGGAATACAAGCTGTTGCGCTTCATCATGCTGCCTGCGATGTGCAGCACGTTTCTGTTCGGTGGGCTGCTTGCGATGTTACCGGGCCTGATCGACTGGCATAGTGGGTGGTGGTGGACGAAGCTTATCGCGGTATTCGGCCTTGCGGGGTTCCACGGGGCATGTGCCAAATGGCGCCGTGCCTTTGCCGAGGATTGTAATACGCACCCCGAACGTTTTTATCGCATGGCGAATGAGGTTCCCACGGTCCTGATGATGATTGTCGTCATCATGATTGTCGTAAGGCCCTTCTGATTTATATTTCAGAAGATAAAAGTTTCTGGTGAAGTTTTTTTACTGAAAGCATCAAAAGAACGCCGCCTTTTTCAAAAAAGGCGGCATCCGGAAACTTATGGCTTACAGAAGCGACTTGCCCTGCTTCAGCACTGCGCTGCAAACTTTCTTGGTCACTTTCTGCTTCATGTTACCTTCAAGCGAGGACAGCGAGAAGGTGTTGCCGTTACCGGTATCGAGGATTCCCTTCTGTCCGTTGGAATAAAGCGGGCTGGATGTATCAAGGCCGCTCTTGCTCTTTAGCGAGGACAGAACCGTCGAAGGGGAATTCCCGCCCAGATAGTTGTTTTCCACGCAGTAGCTCAGCAGGCCCGTCACGTTCGACGGCGCAAGTGAGGAGACTGAGGGAATGCTCAGGCCGCTGCCCGACAGTGCGCCGGACGCAGCATTGCCCAACAGTGAAGAACCGGACGAGTTCCCACCCGAAAAGCCGGGAATTCCCTGTGCATGAACGGGGGATGCCGCCATTGCGCCAAGGAGGGGAAGGGCAAGGCATGTCGCCGAAAGTTTCTTGAAGATGGACATCGGAACTCCTGAACCATGGGGCCGGGCGCACAGGACGCGGCAGAACCTGCTTCTGCCATGATATGCGCCACAGTCCTTAACATTCCGCCTCATGGGCGGTTATGCAATCCCCACCATCAACATGGCATATATCTTGCCCAGGACCGGATACAGCACGTACTGGATCAGCAGCAGCAGTGCGAGGGGGCTGAGGTCGATATTCGCAACAGTGGGCAGGATATTGCGGATGGGCTGCAACAATGGCTCTGTCATGCGCGACAGGAAATTATAGATTTTCCATACAACTGGCTGGCGCGGGTCCAGAATCCCGAAGCCCAGGAGGAAACTGAACAGGCAGGCCGACAGGACGACCCAGGTATAGAGCTGTATCAGTTCGAACAGCAGTTGGAACACGATTGTAACCAATGGGCCAACTTTCAAAACAGGGGTTTGACCGCTCAAACTAGCGTTCTGGAACGTGGGTCACAATATCATGTCGGAGGGTGTATCGTAAAAAACCATCTTCGCGATACTGGACGCCTTGACATGACAAAGGGTATATGATTAATCGCTTTCCCATGAAACGTGGGGCTGTAGCTCAGATGGGAGAGCGCCTCGTTCGCAATGAGGAGGTCAGGGGTTCGATTCCCCTCAGCTCCACCATGTTTCACATAATCCCCAAATGTTGAAAATTGTAATTCATGGGTTTCATGACATCCATGATGCGTCATATTGCCTTATGGCAGGTTGCGGTTGATCGTTCAGCGTGGGCAGAGTAGAGATAGCCGACTTTTCTTTCCGGTGACATCCAGGTCGTGTGACGGGGATGTCCTATCGTTCCTAGCAAAGAGAAAATATTAAACCAGCATGTCAGAACATCCCATTACCTTGATGACGCGTCATGAAGATGGACATTCCGTTGGAATGACGACATCGTCAGGTGTGGATCGCCGCTTCCGCCTTATGGGGGGATTGTCCTGTCGCAGCAGCCGGGCTGTTGCCATAGTGTCCATGGTGGGATGTCTTCTGACAGGGTGCAATACACTTCCAAGCAGTGGTCCCGCACAGGCGGATATCGTTTCGCAGCAGGCAGACCGGCATAAGAACAGCCTTGGGTTCAAGATCGAGCCTGTGACTGACCAGGTGGCATCCTGGCTAAGCGAAGAAAAGCCGCCTTTGCTCTCGACGCTCAATACCACGAGTTATACGCCAACGCATAATGACCGGCTGGGTCCGGGGGATCATCTGGCGATTTCTGTCTATGAAATCGGTAATGGTGTCTTTACTGGTGGTGTGGCGACGGCATCGGCCACGGAACCTGGAACATTGACGACCCTGAACGGGGTCGGGGGCGCGCCGCCGATTGGGGCCGTTCAAACAAACCTGCCCGTGGTGGAGGTCAATGACGATGGCAATATCCTCATTCCTTATGCAGGCCAGGTCCATGTCGCAGGGCTTACGATCTCCGAAATTTCCCAGCGTATCAATAATAGCCTGAAACACATTTCCACGCGGCCCGCTGTTATCGTGCGTCCTGTCCTGGACGAGACGAATGTGGTGATGGTTTATGGAAATGTCCTCAAGAGTGGGCGTATCCCACTGACCCCCAACCAGGAACGGGTGCTTGATGTTGTCGCGCTGGCAGGTGGGCCAAAACAGCTTTCGGAAGATACGCTTGTCCAGTTGACGCGTGGTGATCGCGTGGTGCAGGCACCGCTGAAACTTATCGAACAGACGCCTGAACAGGATATCCCTCTCCAGCCCGGAGACCGGATGGAACTCTTGTCTGAACCCCGTACATTTACGGTTTTTGGCGCAAGCTCCAAGGTCACGGAAGTTGCGTTCGGAACGCCACAGGTTTCGCTGGCGGAGGCCCTGTCACGGGTGGGTGGCGTTTCTGACGGGCAAGGTGATCCGAATGCCGTTTATCTGTTCCGGTTTGAGGATCGGAACATTGCAACTAAACTGGGTCTGCAGATGGATGCAGGGCAGGAAAACATTCCCGTTGTTTATCATCTGGACCTGATGAATACTCAGGATTATTTCCTTGCGCAGAAAATCCCGATGAAAAACCGCGACCTGATTTATGTTGCGAATGCTAAAATCAATGATTTCAATAAGTTCTTCAACCTGTTGAGTACGATTATCAGTCCTGGCATCACGGCGGCATGGCTGGCGAAGTAATACTGTCCTAACAGGATTGAAGGGGCAGGTACATGTGTCAGTAATTTCCACCACAGGACCGGTCTGGCTGGACAGCCGTAATATCGGAATCAATGGGGGAACCGGTGTAGCAAGATATACGCAGGATCTTGCTACCTGCCTGGGTGATCTGGGGATCTCGACGGCCTTTGTGCAAGGGGTCAGGCCAGATGGAAAATCGTTATCAGGCGGAAAACTGGATGCATTACAGCGTCTGCTACGCGCAACCCTTCCCTGGCGACATGTCGGGGAAGTTCATGATGTGCCCTATTGCCCTGACCTTTATCGAACTGCCCATGTCAGGTTCAAGACCTTTGGCCGACTGACATCCTTTGATACTGCTATGTCGCCTGCGCTTATGCACTGGACCTATCCCCTGCCGATGGTCATGCAGGGATGCAGGAATATAGTCACCATTCACGATCTGGTGCCTATCCTCAATCCCAATCTGACAGGAATTGATCCCACACATTTTGCCCGTCTGCTACGTGAACTCCTGCCACGCATGGATGCAATTGTGACGGTTTCAGAAACTGTCCGGCAACAGTTGATTGAAATACTGAATATTTCTCCGTCACGTATTACCAATCTTTATCAGATGGTCGATATTGATAGGGAAGCTGTGATGAAGAGTGAACGTATCATTCCATCTGACAGTATCATTCATATCGGACGTGTCGAAACCCGAAAGAATATAGAGCGCCTGATCGCAGGTTATGCCCGCAGCAGGTCGCATCGACCACTGGTGCTGGTCGGTCCCGATGGGGATGACCGTCCGGATATGTCCCTTCCTGAAGGGCCGGGGCAGGTCATACGCATTCCATGGATTGAGCGTTTTTCCTTACTACGTGGACTGGCCGAGGCGCATATGCTTGTCTTTCCCTCTTTGGGAGAGGGATTTGGCCTGCCGATTATAGAAGCCATGGCATTAGGCACACCAGTGATTACCTCCTGTGGTGGGGCGACCGGGGAAATTGCTGATAATGCAGCATATCTGGTCGATCCGTTTGACGTGAAGGCCATTGGCGATGCGATCGCTGTACTGGATTCCATGGATAAGCATGCGGGTCTGTGTGGCGATCTCGTCCAGCGAGGGTATGTCAGGGCAGAATTCTTTTCACGGATGGCCTATGGCACACGACTGAAAGCATTTTATGAACGTTTTTAAAGGAATGTTTAGAGACTGTTTGAGAAGATAGAAATATAAAACTATTGTAATTATTTTAATATTCCAAGTTATTTCATTTTAAAACAATAGCCCTACTCAGGAAATTTATTTATTATTCACAATAATAGGGATAATTAGAAACGGATTTAAAAGTATTTTTCACTTATTACAGATAAAAATGATTGTCTTAAACTGTATGTCCGGCTTCCCGTGACACCGCCTGTATCATGCCTGCGGGAGTAGAGGCGATATCACGACTTGATTGAATATTTTCTGCAGAATCAGGATTATCAAGTGTGTAATGCAGGAACAGGTCAGGAATGGTAAGCATCTGGAACGAACGCAGCATCCTGTATCTTAAAAAGCAAAGGAAGATGGGCACAATGAATGACAATATGTCTGGGATCGCTGGCGAAATCGCGTTGCTTGAAGCGCATGTCGGATGCCTTGAGGCGGCCCTTCAGAGGGCATTGCGTCTGCTGACGCATGAACAGCAGGTTGAAATGCTACAATATGAGCAGTATCGCATCAAAGAACGTGATGAACAGCAGATCGCGCACCAGATCGGACCGGATAGCGATGAATTCAACGATATTACCAGTGCTCATAAATGGGTGTCAGAATGTATTGCACGTGTAATTTCTGAAACCAGGACAGTATCAAAATCAGAATCGTCTACAGGCAGAAATATTTCATAAATACCTGAATGATAGAAAATCGTTTTTAAAGGCATCTTCATAAAACCGCGTAATGGCCAAAATGAATATAAAGAGATGCTTTATGGCCACATCCTCAACATTACCAAGGACTGTGCTCCCCTTCAGCAATACATTCCATCATCGTGATTTATGGAATGATGCAAAGGGGAGTGCAGGCTTTTAACCAGATACTCACAAATCAGGCAGCTTCATTCGATGAAGCCAGTTGGTCGCGCTTAAACCTGGCTTAAGATCACCCCGCGAAAAGAAATTTCGCCTGTGAAATCATTTTCAAATTTAACACGAAATTCAAACATGTCATTTGCATCATCACAGCGAAATTTAAGCGTTGGTTGATTGGTAGAAAGTTTTGCCAGAGGCGTCTTTATATAATCCAACTCGCCATGTTTTTGGGAAGCGACGTCAACGACAACCGATTTGAGATCCGTGCTTGTAACCGACAAATCAAACATTACGGTATAGGTCCCGATGGGCAGATCCCTGTAAGGCCCAAAAATAAGGTGCCCACCAGAATAATGACCTTGCTTGAAGTGGAGTACATCTCCTTCCAATTTGCCTTCTCTATGATGAAACTCATTAGCTTCAATATGATATTGCCCATTGGTTCTGAAATTCTCGAACGCAGCAAAGCGAAGGCGCTCTGAGCGATCAAAAAATTTGCGGAAAGTTTGAATATCGTAACGTGAAAAGAGGTTGTAACCACTATCACGGTCAACCAATGGAGCTTTTTGAGGAAAAGCCTGTGCTTTGTGCATCTGCTCCATTATTGCAAGGGCAATTTCTGGTTGCGCCTGAAGCGCCCGGGGAAGGGCCGTATGTAGCTGGGTGTTGGTCTCCCCCTTAACGGCGGCAAGGGCTTCCAGAATCTGGTTATCAAGAATTTCTGCGGTATAGGATTTCAGGACATGCTGCTGCGCAGCAAGTACCTGGTGATAGACGTCTGCATCCTGCAGCGCGACAATAGCCGCCGCAAACATGTTCAGGTCGTAATATTGAAAACCCAAAGGATGATCGACCATCAGTTCCCGAAGGGCTGTTGTTGACCAGACAATGGTCGGAAGTCCACAGCGCATGGCTTCGAAAACGGGTAAACCAAATCCTTCATGTTCTGAAAGACAGAGAAATACATCGGAGATTTTGTAAAGTTCATCAAGTTCGGCGTTAGAAACCTCGCCATAGAAATTTACTTCGATTTCAGGATATCTGGTGGCATGTACTTCGATTTCCGCTTTGACGTCATCTTCACGCCCGGCAAAGTGTACTATAACGGGTTTTCCCGTTGCCATACGAACGCGATCCGCCAAAGAGATAATGGATTTATGCCCTTTATGCGGCACGACACGTCCCACAAAAAGCATATTGATAATGCCGTTGGGTGCAAAACGCCGTTCGGATACGTGAACATTGGTGGTTTTCTTCAGGTAACGACTGGCAGGGAATACAACGGCAGAGCGTGAGGCTTCGCCACCAAGAGCTACGAACTGATCCCGTGTAAATAGTGAGTTCACCCAGAAAAACAGATTGGGCTTTGTCGAAATCCGGATAATATTTTCAAAGCCTTCAATCGTATGAGCAAGATAACGCTTCTTTGAAAAGAAAAACCATGGTGATGTATTATTGTGCCAACGCACAACAGAGGGTGTAGGGCGGTTTGCCAGGAAACTATCCATTTTTTCCCAAGCGCCACAATAATGATAGATAACGGTCCCTTCCGGGTTAACGTCGCACCATTCATAAAATGTATCCAGATTTTCAATAGGCACGTCAGGATGGCGCGCGGTATCGAAACGTTCGGCAAAAATACGGATCTGGTTGGAAAATTTTGGAAAAAGCGCCTTGGTGCGTTCATATTCATAAATGCAGTCAAAGCCTATGGAGTCGCTCTTTTCAAACAGACCCTGTACAAGAAATGCAATCTTCATGTCGATCTAGAACCTCGTGCCTTTAGAACTGCGATAAGAGCGGAGTTCGTCATCTGCGTCTGTAGCGGTAGAACTGGGATTTAGGTGTCGAGAGCCTTGGGCTGTATTTCCTGTGTGGCATGGTCGGGATCTCTGCATTCTTGAAAAAATAAGTTATTTTCAGGCGTCAATCCGTATCGTCTGGTAATCAGGGACACAAACGATCCTGTCAAAGACGAAATTCCATCGCATGAAAACATATGCTCCAATTTGGGCACCTGTGTTTCACCCCTTGCCAATTCCACGTAAAATGGTTTTGACCAAACGTTTGCGAAGACGTTTTGCAAAAGGGCCAATCCGCCATAGTCGACCAAAAGTAAGAGCCCGATCCGAAAGTTTTTCAAGCTTGACAATGCCTT
>NZ_BANE01000173.1 GCF_000964405.1 Novacetimonas hansenii JCM 7643 | reverse complement strand
CACGGCCACCGCGACCGTCGCGGGCGGCGTGGTCGTCGCCATTACGGTGGGCGCAGGCGGCAGCGGATACAGCTCTGTCCCGACCGTTACACTGTCCGCGCCGGCAGGAAGCACATCGGGTGCGACATCAGGCACCACGCCGGGGGCCGTGATGGATGCGCTGGTGGCGGTCAATACCGGCTGGACCGGCTTTACCACCGCGTTCGAACCGTCATTGGCCGATAAACAGGCATTCGCACAATGGACGGCCGCACAGGGGGCGCGTTTTTGGTACGTGCCGTGGGATACCGATCCGCAGGCGGTGGTATCAGGCACGACGGTGGCGTTCGGCGCGTGGGTCGCGGCCCAGGATGTGGCGGGCGTCACCCCGATCTATGCCGATCCGATGGTCGCCGCCCTTGCGCTGGGATGGATGGCGTCGCAGGATTTTTCCACGACATCAGGGCGCACGACGCTGAAATTCCGGCAAAACGGCCTGATTACCCCCACCGTGCAGACCGCAGCCATGGCCAGTACGCTTGCGGCCAATGGCTACAGCTATTACGGCGGGTATGCCGGGTCGGGCACGGATTTCGAATTCCTGTCCGATGGCGCGGTGTCCGGGCCGTTCGCATGGGCCGACAGCTATATCGGGCAGGTATGGCTGAACGGATCGTTCCAGCGCTCCTTGCTTGGCCTGCTGCTCAATACCGGGCAGATCCCGTATAATGCGGATGGGGACGTGCTGATCGCCGCCAGCGTGCAGGACACGATCAATCAGGCGCTGGCGTTCGGGCTGATCCGTGCGGGCGTCACGCTGACGGCGGCACAGCAGCAGCAGGTCAACAACGCGGCCGCGCGCACCATTTCCGACACGCTGGCGACGCGGGGGTGGTATTTCCTGCCCGGTGCGTCCACCGCCGCCGCCACCGTGCGCGCGGCCCGTGCCTCCCCCCCATGTCAGTTCTGGTACACCGATGGCGGATCGGTCCAGTCCATCAGCCTGTCTTCGCTGGAGGTGCAGTAATCCATGAGCGACTATAACATTTCCGACGCCAACTCGGTCTTTACCATCACCGTCAGCAGCCTGTTCAACGCGCCGGTCACGCTGTCGAATTACAGCGCCGACCGCGCGTTCGAGGCGGACCAGCGCGAACTGGCGGAAACGCAGATGTCGGTTGATGGCTATCTGTCCGCAGGGTGGGTGCCACAGCCGGTGCATCAGTCCGTCTCCCTCGCCGCAAGTTCCGACAGTTGCCTTGTGTTCGAATCCATCGTCACGGCGCAGGATGTGGCGCGCACGATCTATCGCATCGGGGGCGAGATCCAGCTTCCGTCGGTGGGGCGGCGTTATACGCTGTTGCGTGGCGTGCTGCGTGCGGCAAGTGCCCTGCCCAATGCGGGGCGGGTGCTTGATGCGCGGCGGTTCGACATCCTGTGGGAGCGGGTTTTGCCCGCAGCCCTGTAATGGCGTTGAAATCCATCGAATATAGCGTGACGGAAGAGGGCGAGGACCTGGGCAAGGTTTTCGTCATCACCCGCATGAGTGCGTTTGATGCCGACCGCTGGGGCCGTCATGTGCTGCATGCGGCGATTGCCGGTGGTTATCGCGCGGTGGCGGATGACGCGGCAGAGGGGATGGGCGGCATTGCAGAGGCCGGCATGCGCATTTTTGGCATGATGGCGCCCGATGCGGCGGATGCCCTGCTGGATCGCCTGATGCAGTGCGTGCGCATCATCCGCGATCCCGCCCATCCCACCCCACAGCCGGTGATCCCCGCCGACATACAGGAAATCGCGACGGTGGGCCTGTTGCAGATGGAGGCGATGAAGCTGCACACGGATTTTTTTTCGGGCGCAAGCGTGTTCATCTTCCTCCCCGTCGCCCAGCTTCTGCTGGCGGTGGGCGAAGACGCGCGGAATGCGCCAACGTCGCGCGCGCCATCGCCTGCGTGATCGCATCCCGCCTGGCAAGCCTGCATGAACTGCAGGACGTCTATGACACCGAAGACCTGTATGACCTGCTGGAAATCGCGGCGGTAAGCAACCATAACAGCATCGTGGATCTGTGAAATGGCACCTGTCACCAATCCCTCCGCCAACGGCGTGTCGCGCGCCATGGAACAGGTGCGCCAGCTTGCACAGGCAGGGCGCGGGGCCGCCCGCAGGGTGGCGGCGCGGCGCCGGGCGGCGATGGCGGCATTTCACATGGCGCGGCCCTCCCTGCTTGCCGTGCGCGCCGCTGCCCGCCGCGCGGGGGCGCGGCCCCCGTTGCATCCGCACGCCATGCTTCCCCCTGTTATGGGGGAAGGGCCCGCCGTCGATGGGCGGGCCGGTGCCGCCGCGCCTCCATCGGCCATGCGTGGGGATCATATGCGCCGGGATGTCATGGGGGACGTGACGGGGAATGTGACGGGGGGCGTGACAGGACGCATGACAGGGCGCACCGTCAGGGATGATGTCACCGGGTCTGTCACCGGGTCTGTCACCGGGTCTGTCACTGGGCCTGTCACTGGGCCTGTCACTGGGCCTGTCGCTGTGCCTGTGACAGGGGAGGCGAATTCGTCCCCCCTCCCGCCCTCTACCCTGACCCCGGCGCAGCGTCAGGCCATCGCAGGCCGGGCGGGTGTCGTTGTGCGTGCGCCACCATATCCGCCCCCCATGCCGGTGCAGGGGCAGCAGGGGCAATCGGATGGGAACGCCGGGGGCCTTGCGCCACAGGATGCAACCGTCCCCGTCACGGCAGCGGAAACCATCGCCGCGGATGCCGCCCGGCCTGTCGTCGCCGCGAAAAACCCGCCCCCGTCGGACCGGAAACTGTCTGGTGAGGCGGTCAGGTTACGCAAAGTGCAGACGGCCCGAATGCCGGCGGGAATGGGCTATTCCCGTTTGGCTGCGATGGGGGTGGCTGCAATGGGGGCGGCTGCGAATATTGGGCAGGAAAGCGGATCTGGTGCATGGCATCGCGGCGATGCGGGTGATGTCTTGGGCGCGGGGCAATGGCATGCACCACGCGCACAGGACATCATGCAGGCATTTGGCATTGATGTGCATGGTGCGAAATTCGCCGATCAGGTAAAGGCCTATGGCCAGAAGATGCCGTCTGGTCTTGATCTCTATTCCCGAAAGGCAGGACGGGCGCTGATGTCAGGTTTCCATCCCCCCCGTCAGGCCACCGCACCCATACGCAGGTTTGATGAACGCCCCGTCAGTCGTGACGGCACTGAAGACCGCAACCGTGGGGCCTGGGCGGATATCATCACGCGGCAGATGGAAATGGCGAATATAGCGCCCGGCGCGACGGGCGGCCATAAAACAGAAGTGCATATCGGTGATATTGTCGTGCATGCCAATACCCATGACGGGAACAGGATTGCAACACAGATACAGCACCAGTTGCGCCAGTCGCTTCCGGCGCTGGCGAATACCGGCCAACGATGACGTCATGCCCGCATAAGGGACTGTTTGAAAAGTAAGTCTCAATAACATCCTGAAATCATAAA
>NZ_BANE01000174.1 GCF_000964405.1 Novacetimonas hansenii JCM 7643 | reverse complement strand
TCAGGCGACACCGGCCCTGCGGAATTTCGCCACGGCCAGTCCGGTCTCGTTCGTTTCCGGCATTCAGGCCTCGCGCAAGGCGCTGGTAGCCAGAACCGATGAGGATCGTGAAACATTCTTGCGTCGTCGCGGGTTCTCGAAACCGGAAACTACGAAGATCATCGAAGCTGTGCTGCACGAAGAAGGACGCAAGCCCGAGAGCGTATTCGATTTCGTGCAGGGCATTACCGCACTGGCGCGGACGAAGACCAATCAGGACACACGGCTCGATCTGGAGGGCAGGGCGCGCAAGCTGATGGAGAAGGTCGGATGAAGCCGGTCATCATCAGAAACTGGCATGATGGGGAAGGGGCGGCGGACGAGGTCCGTCGCCTTTCACCTGTCGGCAGGTCAGTCGTTCAGGCTGTCCTTGAGCGCCTTGGCGGGCGTAAAGGCCAGCTTGCGCGAGGCCGCGATCTGGATGGTCGCCCCCGTGGCCGGGTTGCGGCCTTCGCGGGCGGCGACTTCTTTCACCTTGAACTTGCCGAAGTTCGGCAGGGTGATTTCGTCACCCGCTTTGGCAGCAACGGTCATGGTCTCGATCAGGGCGTCCAGCACCTTGCGGGTCTCGGTTTTGCTCGTGTCGGTGGTGGTGGCGATATGATCGACCAGATCGGC
>NZ_BANE01000175.1 GCF_000964405.1 Novacetimonas hansenii JCM 7643 | reverse complement strand
ATGAACACGCACGAACCTCGCAGTCTCGACGGGCGGTATTTCGGTCCTCTGCCGGTCAGCAGCGTGATCGGACGCGCGACACCGCTCTGGGTTGGTGCAGGCCCTGCGTCTGCCGCCAGCCCGTCTCCTTCTCATACCTCAGAGGATTACTGACATGGCGCAGATTGGACTCTTCACGCGCACGGCTGATGGCTTTTCCGGACGTCTGCGCACACTCGTACTGGATGCCGAACTGACGCTGGTGCGTGTCGAGAC
>NZ_BANE01000176.1 GCF_000964405.1 Novacetimonas hansenii JCM 7643 | reverse complement strand
GTCTGGCAGGGCTGTCACCGTCTCGGTGTGCGCGAACTCTTCGTCATGAACACGCACGAACCTCGCAGTCTCGACGGGCGGTATTTCGG
>NZ_BANE01000177.1 GCF_000964405.1 Novacetimonas hansenii JCM 7643 | reverse complement strand
AATGACGCGATGCCGAGGCTTTTGCTGCCGACCTCGCTGTTCCAGGCATAGAAGCCCCGGAAATAGAGATCAGGATCGCCATTGGGCAGGCGCCCCGCCTCGATCGGATGCGTGTCGTCGACAAGAAACAGAAACACATCGCGGTCGGACGCATACAAGGTGGTGGTTTCCTTGGTGATGTCCACATAGGGATTATGGGTCATGGTCGCCCAGTCGATCACACCGGGCACCTTCCAGTTCGTATCGCCTGTGCCATCGCCAGCGATCTTGCGCACGGCGCCAACCAGTTCGTGGTCCCAGATGCGGCCGTAATCGGGACCGGTTACGGCGCGCAGTTCTACCCGACCGTCTTCCGTCTCCAGCGTTTTCACCAGTTCGGCCCGGTGAGACAGCAGGCCGTGCTGCAGATTGATCGCTGCCAGTGGGGCCGGCAGGTTACGCAGGTACGACGATGGGGCGCCGACCAGGCTGCACATCTGGCCGAAGGACCAGTGTGTGGGGGCGATCGGGTCACTCTGTCCCGGCACGGTCAGGGTCAGGCGCTCGGCATTGTCGCGGGACGCCTCGACGCGAATGCCGCGGCTTTCCACCGTGCGGGCCGTGGCCCGGTCTGCCCGCGCCAGGGTCGCGGCATGCAGGTCGGACAGCGAAAGATAGCGCTCGTCATCCGGGCGCGAGAACCACTCGGACGATACGCGGGCACTGCGTTCGCCGCGGGAAGGATCGATGCGGAAGCCGCCGGACGCGGCGCCACGGGATGCAGGAGGCAGGATGGTAGTCGTGGTCATGGAAACTCTCCTCTATGCCGGTTATTCGGCACCAAAGGCGAAGCCACCCTCTCCCTCTTTCCGGGGCGCCGGACATGAAAAAAGCGGCTTCCGGGCACCGGAAGCCGCTGTCTCACAATTTCAAAATCCATCGTTTTATTCGGCAGCAATGGCCTCGACACCTTCACCCGCTACCGTCATATCGGCAGATATGTCATCTGGCCGCCCTATCGTGCGCAACGCTTCTGGCAGCCAGCCGGAACCCTCCAGCAGCCGCTCGGCCTCACGCGCCATGTCGGGCTTTTTCAGATGCTCAATACGCGCAGCCGCCTCATCGCCGCGTGCTTCCCGGACCGCCTGCAGGATACGCGCCTTGGTCACCCGGCCGAGATAGTTCTCGGCGGTCGGCTGCCAGCCCGCCTCCACCATGTCGAGGCTGAGGGCCGATGCCAGACGGCCTGCCCTTTTGAGGCGCTCGGTCACGCTGCTCTGCGACACCGCCCCATACGAGGGCATGCGCTCATAAAGCGCGTTAACTCCGAAGGACAGGCAGTGGGCCAGCAGCGCCATGCGGCTGGTGTCGTCCAGCCCATCGATCCAGCGCCACAGCGCGTTCTCGTCCTCAGGTAGATCGTGCTTCCAGCCCTCGTTACGTTGACGCAGCGCATGGGCTGGCACACTGCCCGGCATGTCAGGTGAATGAACGGGCAGCGGGATTTCCCGGACATAGGCCTCAAGGCAGTCAGCCCCCGGTGTCTGCCAGTAAACATCCCTTACCAGCGTATGCAGGAATTCAGTCAGGGCAATGTGCGGATTGCTGGCGAACGCATCCCGCAGGGCCAGCGTGCGCCACGCCGTCAGTTCGGTGAGAAGCCGGTCGGGTAGCGGCTTGATCCCGTCTTCTTCTTCGGGCTCAACGTCGGGAACGGTAGTATCGCCCACCCCGTCCTCATCACCATCACCTGCGATATCTTCGTCGTACCGATCATGCGGATGATGACCATATTCATCGGGCTCTTCGGGCTCAGCCGGCATGTCCTCAGGCAGCACGAAGCCCCGCTCCACCTGCAATGTGCCATCGCTGGCTAGGCTGACGAAGGCACCTGCCCGCGCCATGTCGGCAGGATCGAACGCCAGAGGCCGTTCCTCCAGGGCAAGGATCGCCTGTTCAATCCCGCCCAGCCGTGCATCGACCTCGTCAGGGTATTCATCGGCCTGGGCATATTCAGCCTCAATGGCTTCCTGCTCAGCACGTAGGGCTTCGAGACGGGCGGTTTCTTCATCAGAGAGTGGCACTTCCGTGCCATCAATTTCCGCGAACTGCCGTGTGTGCCCCCATGGAAACGACAGGGCCGTCTCGACCCATTTCCAGCCCTCGGCACGGATGTCTTCGGCGGCAGCGTGCAGTTTTTCCATGACCAGCCGGTCCAGAATGGCCGGATCCTGCAGCCAGCCGCCGTCATCGGCCTCAAACAGGTCGCGCATGATGGTACCACCGGCCGCGAGATAGGTGTCCAGTCCCACGAAACGGGCACGGGCGTCCGACGCCCGCACAGTCTTTTCCGTCAACATGCGGCGGATGACGTAGGGTTCACGGTTATGGCTCTGGTTGACGATCTCCCAGACCTGTTCCTGTCGGGCATGATCGTCGCTGATGGAAAAGGCCATCAACTGTTCCAGACGCATGCCGTCCTGCTCATAAACATCGAGCAATTTGTCCGACACGGTCATCAGGCGCAGGCGCTGTTTGACCACGGTGGGCGCCACGAAAAACGCGGCGGCGATTTCTTCCTCGGACATGCCTTTTTCCAGCATGTCTCGAAAGGCGCGGAACTGATCGAGCGGATGCAGGGCCACGCGCTGGACATTTTCGGCGAGAGAGTCATCTTCGGCGAGTATGGACGTTCCGGCCTCGCGGACCACGCAGGGCACGGGCGCGGTCTTCGCCAGTTTCTTCTGCTTCACCATCAGTTCGAGGGCACGGAAGCGTCGGCCGCCGGCGGGCACTTCATAGCTGCCGGTTTCGACACCAGCATCATCAAG
>NZ_BANE01000178.1 GCF_000964405.1 Novacetimonas hansenii JCM 7643 | reverse complement strand
AAAAAGCTTCACCAAAAACCTTTATAATTTCAGTATGTTATCGATCCTGACTTTTCAAACACGCCTCTTTGATAAGAAAAAATTTTCAGATATTGCATGGCTTTAGAAAAGGCGGCGCCTTTCAAAGCTTTTATTTTTTATCAATGGGTGTTCTGGACAGGGGCCTGGAAATTTTTACCCTTCTGCCCTGCGCCCAATCTTTCCTGCCCCGCGCTTCATGACACCGCGATCACGTCCTTTTGCCCTTGCCGGGCGTGGCGATTGGATCAACACTTTTCCCATGAGCGACAAAGACACCCATCCCGAGCCCCTGACATCCGAAAAGGCGCTGGAGGAGGCGGACAAGGCCCGCCTGAAACAGCCCGCCGAACCTAACGAACGTGGCGGCCCCAAGGGACCGGAACCCACGCGTTACAACGACTGGACCGTCAAGGGACGCTGCATCGATTTCTGATACCTGCGCACCATATGCAGGAAATCAGCTTTCGTTGGGTTGCAGGCCCCGGCCAAATCCCTGCCGCGCCCGCTGGCGCGGCGGTGGCATATGGCACGAAATCAGATAGATCCCGGCCACGAACACGATTTGTGACAGCGAATTGAACCATAACGCCAGTTCATACGCACGCTCAGCCGTGATGGCCTGATAGATCGCGTATATGGCAAAGGGTATCGAAATTGGGCGCATCCCCGCCAGCATCCCACGCAGGGGATTGAGGTATCCGGGCCGGACCATGCCACGCATGCGATGGATGCCGATGTAGAAAATGACCTCGAAACACCAACCAAGCATATTTGTAATAACATTGTCGAAAGACATGCCCTGCAACATGAGCAGGGCGGAAATCGACACGGCCGACAGCACGATCGAGCCGACCTGAAAGTTCATTCCCAGGTCCATCGCGGACAGACGTTCGGGCAATGCATCGGCAAAAGGCTGGAACACCCGATCCAGCAGCCATGCATCCAACTGGTTGACGCGATCACCAAAAGACATTGCAGTTCCCGTAACGGTCCAGATGCCAGCGGCAGGAGGAGGTATCCTGCGGCGATGGCATGTTCATAAATGGCAGTGTCATACCGGATATCTTTATACTGATATTTTTATGCCGGGTGCATCTTGGAGACTGTTTGAAAAGTCAGACTCGATAACATACTGAAATTATAAAGGTTTTTGGTGAAGCTTTT
>NZ_BANE01000179.1 GCF_000964405.1 Novacetimonas hansenii JCM 7643 | reverse complement strand
AAACCTTTATGATTTCAGTATGTTATCGAGGCTGACTTTTCAAACAGCTTCTCAAAAAAAAACTGTCCCCGAAAACTCCTGCAAATTCGCACATTTCCTGCACGTGCTGCGTGCTGTCCCCTTGATGCCAGGGAGGCATTATTTCACGAACTGCCCGTTAAGGATGCACCACGGACAAAAGCGGCGTATGAAACGGCGGTGATGAAAAAAACGCTCCCCTCCCCCTCCCACCATGTCGGCAGTTCGCGCCCGCTGCGCCTGTCCGATGACGTCATCAGCCATGCCATCTATGGCGGTCCGGGCAAATGCTACCGCTATGCCCTGACGCGCACATGGGCCCCTGCGCTGCCGGCGGTAATGTGGCTGATGATGAATCCCTCCGTCGCAACGGAAGATGGTGACGACCGAACGGTTGCCAAATGCCAGCGTTACGCACGGGCATGGGGATACGGGACGATTTTCGTGGGCAATACCTTTGCCTATCGCTGCACGGACCAGACGCGACTGATGGAGGTGGCGGACCCGGTGGGGCCGGAAAACGATCATTACCTGCATGACATGGCCCACAGGGCGGATCTGGTGGTTGCGGCATATGGATGCCCACGTCATCAGGCGTTGCGCGCACGCGGCACCGATGTGGTGCGCATGTTGCAAAATGCGGGAATCGTGGTGAATGCCCTGCGCCTGAGCAGCCGCGCCCGGCGTCCCGAACACCCGCTTTACCTGCCGGCGGACCTGCGCCCGACACCACTGCCCGCGATTGATACGCTGTCGGGCGACTGAGGCCCCAGCGCAAGGGCAAGCTGTTGCACCTTCACCTGCGCGCGCGGCAGCAGCGTGGACACCACCACACCCAGCAACCGCACGCCACGTTCGGGCGGGAAACACCCGCGCAGCAGCCCCAACGCATGGGCCGACAGTTCCTGTGCCGTTGCCACGGGCTGCATCAGGGTACTGGCACGCACGATCTGGCGGAAATCGTTGTATTTGATCTTGATCGTCACGGTGCGCCCGGTCAGGTCACGCCGTTCGCAGCCATGCCAGACGCGCTGGCACATATCGGTCATCGGCGCGGCCATGTCGGACCATTCGTACAGGTCGTGCTCAAACGTCCGTTCCGTCCCCAGTGACTTGCGCGGACGATCGGATTCGACGGGACGATGGTCCACGCCCCGCGCCACGCCATGGTAAAACGCGGCAACCTTGCCAAAATGTCGCGCCAGATCCTCCAGCGTGCGGGCGCGCAGGTCACGCCCGGTATGGATGCCCAACGCATGCATCCGCGCCGCCGTGGCCGGACCAATGCCATGGAACCGTTCCACGGGCAGATCCGCCACGAACTCCGCCCCATGGCGCGGGGTAATGACATACAGGCCATCGGGCTTGCGATGGTCGGACGCCAGCTTGGCAAGGAATTTGTTGTACGACACCCCGGCAGAGGCACACAGGCCGGTTTCGGCACGGATGGTGGCACGGATTTCACGCGCAATTTCCGTGGCCGACCCACGCGGCAGTAACGGATGCGTCACATCCAGATATGCCTCATCCAGGGAAAGCGGCTGTATCAGGGGGGTATAACGGGCAAAAATCTGATGTATCCGGGCCGAAACCGCCCGATAGACGTCAAAGCGTGGCGGCACGAACACCAGTTCGGGACATTTGCGACGCGCAATGACCGATGGCATGGCCGAACGCACACCAAAACGCCTGGCCTCGTAACTTGCGGCGGCGACGACCCCACGCAGCCTGTCGCCACCAACGGCAACCGGGCGGCCCCGCAGGGCGGGATTGTCGCGCTGCTCCACCGAGGCATAAAATGCATCCATATCCACATGGATGATCCGCCGCACGTCCGGCGCCTGTATTGCCCACGGCGTGGCGCCATCCGTCATGGGCGTCTCCGTCATGGGCATATCCGGGGGACATGCCCGCCGGTGTGGCGCACCGCGGCCCAAAGGGGCCACGGCCGCGCCACATGACTGACAATCAGCCGTTGCACTTCTTTTTCTTGACGAAGAAGAAGACCAGGCCAGCAATGGCCCCAAGCGCCAGAATACCCTTAAGGCAAGGGGACTTGGACGGGCACTTTGTCGTACATTCGGACATGGGTCGATTTCCTTAAGTTCTGTCGTCTTCGTTCCCATACGGAACGAAACACCCCATCCTAGCGCACACCGCACCATAAGACATACCGGATTTGACGATGCAGCCCCCCATTCCCATCCCATGGCGGGATGCCGCGTGCATGACATGCGAGGAAAGAGGAGCCGGGATGCGCATGTGCCCCTTATTGTTGCGAAGGTTTGCGGGTAATCATATCAGCCAAATATTTTCAGAGGGTCATGGAAATGAAGAAAATCGGACTTCTGTCTGCCTCGCTGCTGATGCTGGGTGCGGCTACGGGCGTTGCTTCCGCCACGCCGTCGAACACGCGCGCCGTCAATCGCGACTTTACCAAGCTGTCGATCGACGGCAGCCGTGCATTCGACGATATCACGATGGCCCGCACCGCACTGGCCAATGGCGATACCGCAGGCGCGACGAAGCTGCTGACCGATGCCAACAATGCCTTTACCCGCGCCAAGACCGACAACCGCGTCTTCATGAAGGCGGAATCCCAGCTTTCCAAGCCCAAGAAGGTTCCGGCTGGCGCGCCCGTCCCGACCACCGCACCGAACACGCAGCCCGTCGCATGGCTGCCGGTTGATGGCGAATATATCGTGACGGAAGACCTTGAACCGACCTCGGCCAAGGGCACGGCCATCACCGCCGCCAATGCCAGCCTGAACAAGGGCAAGACCGCGCAGGCCAGCCAGAACCTTCAGGTTGCGGCTGTTGACGTGGACTTTGTGCTTGCCATCGCACCGCTGCAGGCCAGCGCCGATGACGTGTACCGCGCCACCAACCTGCTGGCGGGCAAGGACACAAAGGGCGCGGACGCGGCTCTGGCCGATGCCCAGAACTCGATCCGTTTCGTGACCGAGGACATGGTCGAAACACCTGACGCCCCGGCAGGCGGCAAGGCCAAAAAAAGCAAGTAACACCCCATGACAGCCAGCCCGGCGCACCGCAAACATGGTGTCGCCGGGTCAGGCCGTACAGGATGGGGCGCAGGATGGACCGCACAGGGCGGACACGGGCATAACGCCATTGGTCGGATATGCTGCGGCCCTACCGCGCAGACGATCCGGGCCGCAGCCCTGCGCAGGACAGGCCAATGAGACGATTCGCCCTGATGGCAGGAATGGCTGGAATCATGACCGGCCTGATGCCCCTGCACCCGCATACGGCATGGGGCGGCGAAATCCGCATCTGCTTTGATCGCCGCGTTGCGGAATCGGACCCCGCGCCCAATACCCCACATTTCGATTCGATCACGGTGCCGCCGGGCACTGTCTTCAATTACGCCGGACATGCCTTTGGCCCGGCGGACGACCCGTTGGACCGCGCCCATGCCGCCCCGTTTGGCGATGGATGGCGGGGCCTGCCCCGGGCGGAGGAACAGCGCAGGCGCGCGTTGCAGATGGAAGATATTGGCGGCGACAACGGCTATCACCGCCCACAGGCCGCCATCATGATCGATACTGCCGCCACCCTGACACGCGCCCATCCCTGCGCCAGCGTCACGGCACGGGCCGTCCTGTCGGAAGACTGGACATGGACGGCGGATCATATCCCCGCCACCCCCCATGTGTATTATCAGGCCTATGGCGTGGTGCATGGCGACCACTTCGACCCGACATTCGATACCGACCCCGACGCATTCCAATGGGTGGCGGCGCATGGGGGACTGAACGGTATCGTCATTTCCGATATCGAACAGTTCACAACCCTGCATTCGGATGACTAGAGCAGATCCTGTTTGAATGCGTACCTTCAAACAGGTGAAGATGCTTGTAAAAACAATAAACCGGAGCATTTTCACCGAACCGGTTTTCGGTGGAAATGCCCTAGACGACGGCCTGCAAGACCAGTGCGCCAGTGATACATCGAAATCCTGTGGAGGTGCGCTTCGATACGCATGAAGGCAAGCCCGAAAAAACTGTATGATTACAATTCTGTATCAGGTTTTCCCACTCAAATACCCTGATATGCCCGCCCGTATCGGTGGCCATAGCAGGACCGGTCATAGCGATGGCGACAAACCGTTATTCTTCTGGCACATTTATACCTGTGGCACATTCGGTTTCAATGAACCGCCATGCCCCCGCAGGCAGGGTGCTGCCGTATCCGCCAGGACGTAACGTAGGGAGACCTGAATGGCGCTGTACCAGTCTTCACAATTCCTAACGGTGTGGACCGACGCCGAATTCGACCGATTGCATCATCCGCGTACGCCTGCACCACATTCGGGCATCTATCGGTGTGTGGGATGCGGTTTTGAAATCGCCACACCAGAGGGACAGCTCCTGCCCCCCATCCATGCCCATCCCCACCGGCTGGGCACGCAGGAGGCCTGGCAGATGATCGTCTATGCCGACCATCGCCTGAAATAACCCGCCGGGCGCATGGCGGGGTTGCCCCGGTGCCCCGTGAACCGGGGCGCGCCGGGACCGGGCATCACCACATGCCCATGCCAGGTCCACCCCAGCCACCGCCCCAGCCACCACCGCCCCAGCCCCACATGCCCCAGTTCCAGGAGGCATCTTCATACATGTCCGCGGTCATCTGCTGCTGATCCGCCAGATTCTGCGCCTGGACATAGGACTGGTACCGGCCATAGGCAGCCTGGTTGCCAACATACAGGCAGTTGCAGACCTTGGGATCGGAATAGATGTAAAGGACATGGTCCCCGAACGGTTTTTGCAAGAAACGGTTCGGTGGCAGCTTCTGCAGCATTTCCTGACGCTGCGGCGTATTCGCCGGGCGCGCGACAAACCCTGCGGCGGCGAGGCTGTTTTCGCGATCGGCAATCTGGTCACGCACGCTTTCACATCCCGCAAGCGACAGGCACGCCACGGTCATGAATGCCGGGACCGCCAACAGATTCCGATTCGTCCTGATCTTGGTTTTCATCCAGATACCCCTTGTTCCACCCCGTTCATATTCCCGATCCGAAACGCTGGCAAAGCCGAACAGGATGCCATGCAGGACATGACGCATGGTTCATCAGGGGAAAATATCACGTTCCTGCCGCGCGATGACAGATCCCGGCACGTCGATACATTATTTTTCATCGACTTTGATCTATCTCATGTCCGGTCGAAAAAACCCGTGCGATATCTAAGGGGCGATGGGGGCATCGCATATCGAATTATCACTTTTAAACTTTGCGGGGCCAGCATATGGCCCCGCATATTTTTTCCAAAAGCCGACCGGCACATGTCGTATTACGCAGGCATTGTCCAAAGTTCACAACGTTCTGGAAGCGCGTGCACGTGATTTCAGGTGCTTTATCACCGGATCATTCCAGACGTCACCGTCATCATGCCCGCAACAGGCGCGATGGCAACAGGTACGAAAAACCCGCCATGAAGGAATTCATGACGGGTTGTTCAGACATCTGGTCAACAGCATTGGGGGCGATGCTGTTACGTGCGTCGCATGACCATCATCAGGTCAGGATCAGACCACGGAACCGCCTACGCTGTGTGCAGTGGCCTGCGCCGCGACATGGGGTGCGATTTCCCCTTTGCCCGCGCCTGGCATGGGAAGCGTGGTGACAGCATCGTCCTTGAGCATGTAACCCTGCCCCCAGACCGTGGTGATCAGGTTTTCACCGCCCGCCTTTTGCAGCTTCTTGCGCAGCTTGCAGATAAAGACATCGATGATCTTCATCTCCGGCTCATCCATGCCGCCGTACAGGTGATTGAGGAACGCATCCTTCGTCAGGACCATGCCCTTGCGCAGCAGCAACAGCTCAAGGATCATGTATTCCTTGCCCGTCAGGTGAACAGACCGTCCGTTAACCGAAACGTCACGACTGTCGAGGGAAAGACGCAGCGCCCCGGCCTGCAATGTCGGCTCGCTATATCCCTTGGACCGGCGGATGACCGCCTGCATGCGTGCCGTCAGTTCCATCGGATCATATGGGCGGGTCACATAATCATCCGCCCCGGTTGAAAACGCCTTCACCTTGGCCTGTGCGCTGTCCTGCGCGGACAGGATCAGGATCGGCGTGGCGATCCGCGCCGCGCGGCAGCGCCGGACGACATCGTGGCCTTCCATGTCCGGCAGGCCGAGTTCAAGGACGGCAATGTCGTAGTCATACAGTTTCAGCATCGCAATCGCATCATGCCCGGAGGTCGCATGATCGACCATGAAGCCAACCGCCTGCAACTGGCTGGCTTCCTTGTCCATCATGGCCTTATCCGGTTCAACGAGTAAAACACGCATATCGACCACCAATATTTTTGTTAATATGTGTTACTACCTATAAGTGTATTTTTTTTATGAAACAATCTCATGGTTGTGAATAAGCCACCACACACTCATTCATCAAGAGAATATGTTCCTATGTGTGACTGAAATATACTATTTAATGTCGATAATTTGCCATCAAAGCAGGAATTTATTTATTTATCGTGCATCAACCGGACAGGTGCCACGCCCCAGAAATGACACGTTTCGCGTGTAATGTTGGTCATGATGGCAGGGAATTATCCATGCCATTGCCACCCCGGACCAGCCGGTTCCTTAGCGCATAAATGTAAAGAAAACGGCATGTAACCGCGGGTTGTAGGCATACACGCGCAGGTTATCGCCCCTGCTTTTTCATGTATTGCAATGGTCATGACGGTGCCGCCGGACAGGGGAATGGTCCCGTCACATCACAGGTCATGACAGGGGGCACATGCCCCCTGTATCACTATGTCGTGATATCGACTGTGTGGTTGACCGGACCTGCCCCATGGCCATAGCCAGGCGCGGCCATGATGGCGCGATAAAGATAGGCGCGCGCACGGGAAATGGCCGCAAGTAACGCCATTCCCTGCCCCAGTCCCGCCGCGATGGCACTGGCAAGCGTGCATCCGGTGCCGTGGGTATGTGCGGTCCGTACGCGTGTGGAGGTAAAACTTTCCACCATTCCATCCGAATCCACGAACACATCCACCAGTTCATCCCCCGGCAGATGCCCCCCCTTCAGCAGCACCGCACACGCCCCCATGTCACGCAGGTCCAACGCCGCGCGCCGCATGTCACCATGCGCACGCACCGGTCGGCCCAACAGCACCTCAGCTTCGGGCAGGTTGGGGGTCAACAGGGTCGCAAGCGGAAGCAGGCGGGTCGTCAGCGCGGACACCGCCGCAGCATGCAGCAGCGAGGCCCCGCCCTTTGCCACCATCACAGGGTCCAGCACATAGGGCACATCCGGACGGGTTGCGATCATGTCGGCCACGGCGTTTATGACCCCGTCATGGCCCAGCATCCCGCTCTTGAACGCATCCACACCGATATCATCCATTACGCAGCGCATCTGCGCGGTGACGAAATCCGGCGGGACAGGCAACACACCATGCACGCCGCACGTGTCCTGCGCGGTCAGGGCGGTAATGGCGGTCATCGCGAAACCATCCAGCGCGGTGATCGCCTTGATGTCCGCCTGTATGCCCGCACCGCCGCCGCTGTCGCTGCCTGCGATGGCAAGGATGCGCCCCCGCATGGTCAGGCCATCATCTGAACAGCGGCGATAGCGGCACACATATCGTCCACCACCTGGCGGACCAACGGTTCATCCTGCGCTTCCACCATCACACGGATCAGGGGTTCGGTCCCACTTTCACGCAGCACAAGACGCCCGCGCGCACCCAGCAGCGCCTCTGCCGCGCGGCGGGCTTCGGCAATGGCGGGGTCCTGCAACGGGCTGCGCCCGGCAAAACGCACATTGCGCAGCAGTTGCGGATAGGGCGTGAACATCCGGCAGACCTCGCTTGCCGGACGTCCATCCTCCACCAGCACCGCCAGCACCTGCAACGCCGCGACAAGGCCGTCGCCCGTGGTGGCGAAATCCGACAGCAGCATATGCCCCGACTGCTCCCCGCCAAGGTTCGCACCAAGCTCGCGCATCTTCTCCACGACGTAACGATCGCCCACGGCGGTGCGGATCAGTTCCAGCCCCAGTTCGGACAGGAACCGTTCCAGCCCCATATTCGACATCACGGTCGCAACGATCTGCCGCCCCGCAAGCCGCCCCTGCTTCAGCCATGACCGTGCGATCAGGGCAAGGATCTGATCCCCGTCGATCAGGCGTCCCTTCTCATCCGCGATCAGCACCCGGTCCGCATCCCCGTCCAGCGCAATGCCGATATCGGCGCGATGGCGCGTGACCGCAGCGCACAATGCCTCCGGCCGGGTGGAGCCACAGCCCTCGTTGATGTTGATCCCGTCAGGGTCACAACCAATGCGGATGACCTCTGCCCCCAGTTCCCACAACGCTGTGGGCGCAACGCGATAGGCCGCGCCATTGGCGCAATCAATGACGATCCGCAACCCATCAAGCCGCAGGCCACGCGGGAAGGAGGATTTCGCACTTTCGATATACCGCCCCGCAGCGTCATTAAGGCGTGAGGCCCGCCCGATCTGATCGGGGGCGGCCAGACGTCCGCTGAGGTCGGAACGCATGGTTTCCTCGATCTCTGCCTCGACCTCATCAGACAGCTTGAACCCGTCCGGGCCAAACAGCTTGATGCCATTATCGCCATAAGGATTATGCGAGGCGGAAATCATGACCCCAAGGTCGGCGCGCAACGAACGCGTCAGCATGGCAATCGCGGGCGTGGGCATGGGACCGACCAGCGTGACATCCATCCCCGCCGACAAAAAGCCGGAAACCAGTGCGCATTCGATCATATAACCCGACAGCCGCGTATCCTTGCCCAGCAGCACGCTGTGACGATGCGTTCCCTGAATGAAACGCAGGCCGGCGGCCTGACCCAGTTTCTGCGCGATTTCAACCGTCATCGGGTCCTGGTTGGCGGTACCCCGAATCCCATCGGTCCCGAACAGTCTTCTTGTCTTCGTCATGCCTGCGCCATCCCCGGGCTGCTTGAACTGGTGTGCATGGACCTACCTTACCTGCTGCGTGCAATCCAGTCCCTGCCATATCTTCAGGCCCTGCATCATGGTGCCTGTGTCATGAACGCGCAGGATCGTGTTCGCGAATACCAGCCCGGGCAGGCTGGCGGCCATGCTACCCGGATCGCGCGACGCAGCATCCACCACGCCCGTCACCTGCCCCACGAAACGCTTGCGCGACACACCCAGCACCACACGGCACCCCAGATTGGCCAGCAATGGCAGCCGGGCCAGCAGTTCCATGTTCTGCGCCGCGGTCTTGGCAAAGCCGATCCCCGGATCGACCATGATGCGCCCACGCGCCACCCCCGCCGCCACGGCATGGTCAATACGTTCACGCAGTTCGCGCACGACATCCACCGCGACATCGGTATAGGTCGCATGATCGTTCATCGTCTCCGGCGTGCCACGCATATGCATCAGCATGACCGGGCAGCCCGCATGCGCCACCACGGCCGCCGCCGCCGAGTCGTGCATCAGGGCAGATACGTCATTGATCGCGTCCACCCCCGCCGCCAGCGCATGACCCATGACCAGTGCATGGCGTGTATCGACCGAAATCACGGCGTTGCATGTCCGCGCGTCATTGCGCAACGCGGTAATGACCGGGGCGATCCGGTCCCATTCCTGCGCCGGGGTAACACGCGCGGCACCGGGGCGTGTGCTTTCCCCCCCGATATCAAGGAATACCGCCCCCTGCGCCAGCATATCCACCGCCGCGGCAACCGCATGATCCACCACCAGATGCCGCCCGCCATCGCTGAAGCTGTCAGGGGTGACATTGACGATCCCCATCACCCGCGCCCCATCCGGCAAGCCCGCCGCCCCCAGGGGGGCACAGACCCGTGCCAGGACATCATCCCATCCCGGCGGGAGTGCATCCACACGCACCAGCCCCATGTCCCGATATCCGCGCCATAACCGCGCAAGCGTAAAGGCCACCGGCCCGCCACACAGCCATCGCGCCACGCCAAGGCGCACCGCATCAGCCGCCGCCGGCCCCGACAGCAGCCCCAGCGGTTCAAGAAGCCTGTCGTCCGTCATGTCCATTCGTTACCGTCTCGTATGCCGCAATAAGGATGTTTGAAAGTCGGCCTCAATAACACACTGAAATCATAAAGATTTTTGGTGAATCTTTTTCTAAAAAGCTTCAGAAGACGCCGCCT
>NZ_BANE01000180.1 GCF_000964405.1 Novacetimonas hansenii JCM 7643 | reverse complement strand
GCCTTTTTGAAAAAAGGCGGCACCCAAAAACTTTTCTTGTTTTCTATCAATGATTTGCTTCCCAACAATCTCTCAAGATAGATGCGGATTTTCCCCAATACGCATGACGTTTTGCAAAACATGCCTCGCCACGACTTCCTGATGACTGCGCGATATTGCCCGCGATGTCTTCAGGCACCGGCGTCTCGACGATGGGCGGGAAGGTCTTCTTCCCGCCCGTTTTTCATTGCGCGCCGATCGTATGCAGCACCAATCCCGGCGTCAGGACCTGCGGCAGGACGACACCATCCCCATGCGCGGGATAATAGACATATAGCGGCACGCCATCACGCCCATGATCGTGCAGGAACGCACTGATTGCCGCATCACGCCCGGTCCAGTCGCCCTTCATGTACACCACCCCCTGCCGGGCAAAGGCATCGCGCACCCGCTGCGGTGACAGGGCAACACGTTCATTCACCAGGCACGAAATGCACCATGCCGCCGTCATGTCGATAAAGACGGGGCGTCCCTGCGCACGCAACGCATCCAGCCGCGCCTGTGAAAAGGCTTCGACCCCATCGGCGGGATGTGCGGCGCCGCTCCCGCCGCCCTGCGGCGCAAGCGCGGGGGGCACCATCGTGACGCCCCCAACCGCAAGCGCCACGGCAAGCAGCGCCCCCCCCCGGCAGAACAGGACCATACCATCACGCCCCCCCCGACCGGCCATCACCATGTCCTGTGCCTGCCGCACAAGCCAGGCCGCGAATGCGACAAGTACCATTCCCCCCGCCAGCAGAGGCACCGCAACCTGCCCGCCCTGCAACGTTGCGACCCATGCCAGCCAGACGCATGTCGCCAACATGGGAAAGGCCAGCGCCTGACGCACGATTTCCATCCATGCCCCCGGTCGCGGCAGCCGCCGCACCAACCCCGGCACCGCCGCAAGCAGCAGGTACGGTGCGGCAAGGCCCAGCCCCATGGCGACAAAGATCGCAATCCCCGCTACCGGCGACGCCGACAGCGCACCCGCGATGGCCGCCCCCATGAACGGGGCCGTGCATGGCGTCGCCACCACAACCGCCAATACCCCGGTCAGGACATCGCCCATATGTCCCGACAGCCGTCCCGCGCCACCAAGGGCCGCAATCCCGGTGCCAAAGGAAAAGACCCCCAACAGGTTGAGCGAAATGGCGAACAGCAGCCAGCACATCAGCATGACGAACGTGACTGACTGAAACTGGAAACCCCATCCCACCGAATCCCCGGCCATGCGCAGCCCCACGATCAGCGCACCGAGCACGACAAAGGCCACGACAATCCCCGCCGCATACAGCGCCGCCCCGACCAGCGCCGCGCGCCGTTCCCCCTGCGCCATGCGTTCAAGCGACAGGATCTTCATCGCCAGCACCGGAAAGACACAGGGCATCAGATTCAGGATCATGCCCCCCGCAAACGCCAGCGCCAGCAGGCGCGCCAGCCAGACAACGCGTCCCCCATGCGCCGTCCCCACCATCAGGGACGGACCGCCCGGGTGCGCCGTAACCGCCAATGCCTGTTCCCGTCCCGATACGTCGCGGATCACCACGATGCCCGGCAATGCCGCATCACGATGGAACCCGTCCGTCACCTTCAGCCCCAGTTGCAGCAGGCCATCACGCACATGCAGTACCTGCGGTGCGTCATGGTCGATCTGCCCCGGCTGTTCGGGCATGAACCACGCATCACGCACCATCGCAGGCGACAGCCCCTCCCCCGACAGCGAAAGCGTGCCATCGGGTGCGATCGCCGCAGCAAAGGGCGACGCCACGGGACGCTGCGCCGCGGCACGCGCAAATAGCGGCGCCTGGGGCGAGGGATAAAGCGGCGCACGCGGCAGGGTCATTGTAAACTGCGCATGTTCGGGCACGCACACCGTGGCGCAGACCAGCCAGTCGGCCGTGGCCTCCACCACCATGTCCGTGCCCTCTTTCGCCTCCTGCGGTTGCAGGCGCACCGGCAGCACGACATCACCGGTATAGGCATAGGACATCAGCGGCCCGTCACGCAGCCGTTGCGGAACGGGCCATTCAATCGGTCCCCCCTCTCCCACCGCACCGCCCGAGGCATGCACCGCCAGCGTCACCGCCTCCCCCGCGTCACCGGGATTGAGCCAGTAGGTGTGCCATCCGGGGGCGAGTTGCAGGCGCAGGCCGAAATGCATGTCCTGTCCCGGCATGAAGCTGTCGCTGTCGCTCAACAGCGTCGCCGTGCCATGCGGGCCAGATACCGATGTGCTTTGCGCCGCATGCGCGGGACACGACAGGGCGGGAAGCAGGACAGGAACAAGACCTGTCATGACGCACAGGGCGGACAGGAACAAGACGAACGGTAAGCGCAGGATTGCCAAGCAGGGATACTCCGTCAGCATAAATCGGGGGCGCGCCACGTGGGGACCACGGGACAGGCGCGATCATCATAGACCGTGCGAATTATAATGAGGATGATAATCCTGTCTCCACCCACCTACCCGAAAACCCCGTCATCCCGGCACCGGGTCATCATAACGCCTGCCATAACGCCTGGTCATTGCCGCACAGGGCGCACGCGCGCCATAAAGCATGCCATGACGTCCGATCCCTCCCCCCAGCACCCGCTTTTCCCTGCCGACCTGTTCGCGTCCGGCCCTTCTGCCGTGGAGGGCCTGCCCGTGGCGGAGGCGCTGCCCCGCCTGCGTGCCGCGTTGCATGACGGGGCGAACGCGGTGCTGGTGGCCCCGCCCGGCGCGGGCAAGACGACGCTGGTGCCGCTGGCACTGCTTGCGGCCCCATGGCGCGGGGATGGGCGTATCGTGATGCTTGAACCCCGCCGCCTGGCCGCGCGCGCAGCCGCACGGCGGATGGCCACCCTGGTGGGGGAGGAACCCGGCGGTCTGGTCGGATATCGCACGCGGCTGGATGGCGCCGCCTCCGCCGCCACACGAATCGAGGTCGTGACAGAAGGATTGCTGGTGCGCCGCCTGCTGTCGGACCCGACGCTCGATGGGGTGGCGTGCGTCATCTTTGATGAAATCCATGAACGCTCCGTCGATGCGGATGCGGCCCTTGCCTTCTGCCTTGACCTGCAACGTGAACTGCGGCCTGACCTGCGGCTGGTGGCGATGTCGGCCACGACCGATGCCGCAACCCTGTCACAACGGATGGACGCACCCGTCATCGACAGCGCGGGGCGAATGTTTCCCGTCGATATCCGCCACGCCCGCCACGACATTCCCCACCAACGCGACCTGCCCGATGCCATGGCGCGCGCCATCCGCGCCGCGCTGGCGGAGGAAGAAGGCAATATCCTCGCCTTTCTGCCCGGCGTGGGCGAGATCCGTCGCACACAGGCCGCCCTGAGCGCGTCCGGTGCGCAGGCGGGGGTAGAAATCCTGCCGTTATATGGCGAACTGCCGCCTGCGGAGCAGGATTACGTCCTGTCCGCCGAAGGCGGGCGGGCGCGCCGGGTCATCCTGTCCACCTCCATCGCGGAAACATCGCTGACGGTGCCGGGGGTGCGCATCGTCATTGATGGCGGATTCCGCCGCACGCCACGCCTTGATGTCGGCACGGGCCTGACGAAGCTGGAGACGGCGCGCATCTCCCGCGCGGCTGCGACACAGCGCGCCGGTCGCGCGGGACGCGAAGCCCCCGGAATCGCGATCCGCCTGTGGAGCGAGACGACTACCCGCGCCATGCCCCCCCATGACCGGCCCGAGATCATGGAGGCCGAACTGACGGGCCTGCGGCTGGACACGGCGGCATGGCAGGCGGCGATGGGCACCATGCCCGCTGCGCTGCCCTTTGCCGATACGCCCCCCAACGGCGCGTTCGAGGCCGCGCGCGGCCTGCTTGAAGCGCTCGGCGCGCTGTCGGCGGATGGGCAGATCACGCAGGCGGGTGTGCAGATGGCGCAACTGGGCGCGCATCCGCGCCTTGCTGCGATGATGCTGGCCGCGCGGACACCGGATGAAGCCGCACTGGCTGCTGACCTTGCGGCCCTGCTGGAGGAACGCGACCCGCTGCGCCCACGCCCGCCTGGCCGGGGGCCGGGCGGTACCACCATCCCGCCCGCCGATATCCGCCTGCGCCTTGACCTGATCGCCGGGGGCGAACATCCCGCCGCCGACCGTGGCGCCCTGTCACGCATCCGCCAGGCCGCGCGACAATATCGCCGCCGCATGGGAATCGGACGCGACGTGGAAGCACGGGGAGACTGCGCGGCGCTGCTTGCGGCGGCCTTTCCCGACCGTATCGCCCAACGACGCGGGGATATCGGCTCCTTCCGCCTGTCGGGGGGGGGCAGCGCGCGTATGGGCAAGACAGACACCCTCGCCACCCTGCCCCTGCTGGCGGTGGCGGGACTGCATGTGCGCACCGCATGCGAAATCCGCCTTGCGGCGCCACTCGACCCCGATAACCTGCCCGACAGCGTCCTTGCACGTGCGCATGAACAGGTGGAAACCACCATTGACCCGGCCAACGGCGGTGTCATGGCACGACGCAGGCTGCGGCTGGGGGCATTGGTGTTGCGCGACCGCACGGTCACGGCAGACGCGGCGGAGGTGGCAGACCTGCTACTGCGTCAGGTTGGACAGAACCTGGCCGCCGCGTTTGAATGGACCGACGCATGCCGGCAGTTACAGGCGCGTGTCGCCCTGGCGCGCGGGGAACTGGGACGCAGCGACCTGCCCGACATTTCCGACCCTGCCCTTGCGGCGGACGTGGGCGCGTGGCTTGGCGCATGGGTGGGCGGCATGTCACGGATGAGCGAAATCCGCGCCCTTGACCTGATGGCGGTGCTGCGCGCGATGATTGCGCACGACGCCCTGCGCTGGCTGGACCGGACGTTGCCGCCTGCGCTTGACCTGCCCGGGGGACGGGTGGGGATTGATTACCTCCAGCCCGTACCACTCGCTTCCGCGCGGGCACAGACCTTCTATGGCCTGTGCGAGACGCCGAAGCTGGCGGATGGTCGTATCGGGCTGCGGATCGCGCTGCTGTCCCCTGCCGGGCGGCCACAGGCGATCACCGCCGACCTTGCCGGGTTCTGGGCCGGATCATGGGCGGACATGCGCCGTGACATGCGCGGGCGCTATCCCCGCCATGACTGGCCTGAGGACCCGGCACACGCACAGCCATCGCAACGCCCGGCGCGACGCGGCGCATGAGGCGGGCGTGTGTCAGGAACATACCGCAAAAACATGCGCGACAAATACGTACGAAGGGCGCGTAAGCAGGAAACGCATCATCAGGACAAAGGGACAGGGCGATACGGGAAGCCCGGACATGGGGAGCCTGACACTAGGAACGTAATACTGGGAACGTGACAGGGGGAACGTGACAGGGGGAGGGAACGTGACATGAACGCCTCAGTGGACAATGATTTGTCACCGCGTCGCCACACATCATGGCATTGCCTTTTTTTTCGCCTATCATCACAGCGACATGAGCAATTGTGCTCTTTTCGACCCCTTACGGATGCACATGGCCCGCCGTCTTTCCCGCCTGTATGCCATCATGCCGCTGACGCTGGCCTATGCCCTGCCGCCCTGCCCTGGTGGCGCGTGGGCACAGGCAGGCGTGGCCACGCCGCCTGCTGCCGCATCGCCTGGCACCACATCGCCTGGCGCATCACCCACCGCATCGCCATTCGCCCCGGCCATGCCCCCGGTGGTCTCGTCCGGTCCCCTGACGTTCGCGCCACTGGTGCGGCTGGTGGGCCCGGCGGTCGTCAATATCGCCGTGACGCAGGACGTGCATGGCCAGCGCAACGGGCAACGCGTACTGCCAAGTGTGCGCGGCACCCCGTTCGAGCATAAATTCCGCGAACGCATGCGCTCCCACGGGGAGGAGATGCTGGGCGCGGGATCGGGATTCGTGATCGACCCGGACGGGGTCATTGTCACCAACACGCATGTCGTGGGCGATGCCGACCATATTACCGTCTCACTCGCCAACGGGACCGAACTGCCCGCCCACCTGATCGGCAGTGACGACCTGACGGACATCGCCGTCATCAAGGTCCAGCCACCACATCCCCTGCCCTTCGTCCGGTGGGGCGATAGCAGGCTGGTCAATATCGGTGACTGGATCATGGCGGCGGGCAACCCGTTCGGGCTGGGCTCGTCGGTGACGGCGGGCATCGTTTCCGCCCGGGGACGCGATATCGGCACCAGTCCGTTCGATGATTTCCTTCAGCTTGACGCCCCGATCAATCCCGGCAATTCCGGCGGCCCGTCCTTTAACCTGAGCGGACAGGTGGTCGCGCTGAATACGGCCATCGTCTCCCCCACGGGCGGGTCGGTGGGGATTGGTTTTGGCATCCCGTCGGAAATCGTCGCCCCGATCGTCGAGGAACTGCGTCGCAACGGGCATATTGATCGCGGCTGGCTTGGCGTGACACTGACCGATGGGGGCGACACCCATGTGACGGGGGTGGAAATCGTGGGCATCGACCATGGTGGCCCGGCGATGAAGGCGGGGCTTCATATCGGCGATTACATCACCGCCGTAAATGATGAACCCATCGACAGTTCACGCATGCTGATCCGTTCCGTCGCGGCAAAGCGCCCGGCCTCTACCGTCATGCTGCATATCCGCCGCCGCCATGAAATATTGAGCATCCCGGCCAATGTCGGTTTCCGCCCCGACGACACGGATGACTGATGCGCGGGACGGTTCGGGCTATCCCCGCCTATCCCACCGCGGGAATGAGGGCGGGAGGGGTTTCAAGCATCTGCTTGAGCTGCACCAGCGGATCGGATGCCGGCCTGCCGCCGTCATGAATGCTGACCCTGACATCTGGCGCGCGCGGCACGCCGGGGGGATCATCCATGACCGATATGCCCGGCGGCAATTCCCCCACCATGCGAAAGCTTACCCCCAGCCCGGCCCGCACGGCCGCCCATAGGGCCGCGACACTGCGCCCGGTAAAGACGATCCGCCAGGGAATGCCGGCCGCCTCCAGCCGATCAATCGCCCCCTGCCGGAAACGGCATGGGGCCGGCAGGACCACCAGGTCAACCATCTCCATCCTTTTGAAACACAGGCCGTCCCCCCCGATCCAACGCTGTGGCAATGTGCGCCAGGGTAGGGCATCCGCACGGCCATCCCCCCCAAAGGTCAGCACAAGATCCAGCACGCCACGATCCAGCGCATCCAGCAGGGCGCTGGCCCGATCGACGCTTGCCTCAAGCAGAACCTGCGGATATGCGCGCCGGAACAGCGCCAGGGTTTCGGGAAGCCATGTCTCGGCAAAATCCCCAACCACGCCCAGCCGCGCCTGCCCCGCCAGCGCGTGCCCACGCAATGCGGCCATGGCCTCGTCATTCAACGCCAGCAGGCGACGGGCATAGGCAAACAATGTCTCCCCCGCCGGTGTCAGCACAAGCCGACGCCCATGACGCCGCACCAGTGGCTGCCCGACCTGGCATTCAAGCTTACGCAGTTGCTGGCTGACGGCGGATTGCGAGCGGTTCAGGAGTTCGGCTGCACGGTTGAAACCGCCATATTCCTGCGCCGCGACAAAGCTGCGCAGGCAGTCGAGGTCAAAATGCGTGGGCATGAACACTTTCGTTTTCCTGAACTGAAACTTCAGAACAAGTCGTTATTCAAAACCATCGCTAGGCCCTAGGGATCATTACGGTCAAGGCGCGAACAACCGGGACCATCATGCGACATCATTTATGAAGGCATTTCAGACCATGATAAAATCCGTATTCCTACCGGCGGTACTGGTCATGTTCTCCGGCAGCGCGGCTCTGGCCGCCTCGCCTCTTATGGGCACATGGACCCTGACCAAAGCGGATACGCTTTACCCGGATGGGCATCGTGTCCACGGTTTTGGCGATCCCCCGCAGGGGCGGATGATGGTGGACGCCAGCGGACATTACATGATCGAGATTTATCATCCGGCAGCAACACCGTTTGCATCTGGCACCAAGGCAACCGGTACACCGGCCGAATTCCGCGATGCCATGCTGCGCAACAGCGTGCATTACGGCACCGTCACGCTTGATCCCGCGTCCCATCACATCGTGTTTGATGTCGAACGCTCGGTCTTCCCGAACTGGGAGGGACAGCGGCAGTTGCGCGATTACACCCTGAACGGCACCCTGCTGAGCTATCAGGTGCCTGCATCGGCCACAGGGGACAGGACCATTGCGATTTCGGAATGGAAACGCCTGCCGGAGTGAGCCAAGGGGAACAGGGACCACAAGAATGCGGGCCTGCGCCGTGACATCTGGGGCAGACACCTCATGCAGGCCAGCATCGAAGTGGCACGACCGGATGACGAATCGCAGGACATCGCGCTGTGGCGATCGTGCAATCTCGTGACGCAGCCCAATGATCCAGGGATGGATTTCCGTTTCGCACTGCCAGTGCGCCATGTTTTGCGTTCTGGTTTCAGGGGATGCCACAGGACAGGTCTTCGGAAGCGTCAGGGTCGGCCATGGCGGCAACCGGGACTGGCGCTCCTCCCTGCCCGCAACAGCGGAAGGGGACGAAAGCATCGGGCGCGCGGTGGGTGAGGCCGGCGCACACTGGCTGCGCGCACCATGTGCCCGGGGGGTAGATCATGCTTCGCCCTCCCAACCATGGCCATTACCCCCTTTTATGCACATATCGGCCATGAAGGCATGTCACGTGTCCCCATGGGCAAATGGCGCCTGCCGCCGCGCTGATCTGGCAACGGCGTCAGCAACACGCGTGCTGGTCCCCCCTGTCCACGGTTCATGGTTCATGGTTCATGCACCAACGTCCCGAACGAACAGAAACAGGACAGGACAGGACAGCAACAGATAAAGGGCAGGCGCACCCCTTAACGCCATGGCCACCACTGCACATGTAACATCGGTAATGTCCGCGCGTCGCATCGGCTCTGGCCTTGTCGCGCGACGGGCGTAGAATGACATTCGAACTGCCGATCAGTGAGGTAATGTGCATATTCTTGTGGTGGAAGACGATCCGACGGTTCGCAATTTCGTGGCCAAGGGCCTGCGCGAGGCAGGACACCTGACCGAACTGACCGATAACGGCAAGGACGGCCTGTTCCTTGCGGTGAGCGAGAAATTCGACCTTATCATCCTTGACCGTATGCTGCCGGGCGGGATTGACGGCCTGCGCCTGCTGGAGACGATCCGCGCGCAGAACAACGCGACCCCCGTGCTGCTGCTGTCCGCGCTGGCGGATGTGGATGACCGCGTGCAGGGGCTGAAGGCAGGGGGCGACGATTACGTGACCAAGCCCTTTGCCTTCAGCGAACTCCTGGCGCGGGTAGAGGCGCTGGGACGGCGCGGACGCACCGAACAGGCGCCACAGACCAAGCTGGTGGTGGCGGATCTGGAAATCGACCTGCTGTCACGCACCGTTCGCCGTGCGGGGCAGAAGATCGACCTGCAACCACGTGAATTCCGGCTGCTGGAATACCTGACCCGCCATGCGGGACAGGTGGTGACGCGCACCATGCTGCTCGAAGGGGTGTGGGATTACCATTTCGACCCGCAGACCAACGTGATCGACGTCCATGTCTCGCGCCTGCGACAGAAGGTGGACAAGCCATTTGGCATGCCGTTGATCCATACCATCCGCAATGCGGGATACATGCTGCGTGCGGAATGACGTCCCCACCGGCAGACGACGGCACCATACACGGCAGCACAACGCGCAATGGCCCAACGCGTGAAGGACCTGCCCCTGCATGAAGGCGCGCCGCGCAGGCCACGGCTGCGTGCGCTGCGTTCCGCCAGCCTGCGCTTTTCACTGGCGTACGGGGTGCTGTTTGCGCTGTCGTCCATCCTGTTCATGCTGTTCATCTGGTGGGGGACGATCGGCTTCCTTGAACGTCAGGTCGAAACGGCGATCAATGCCGATGCCCGCGCCCTTGTCGATCGCTGGGTTCTGGGCGGGGTGCCAACCCTTGCCCTGACGATCGAGGACCGGCTGGAACAGAACCTCGACGATGACGCGGTGTATATGGTGATCGACCCGGAGGGGAATTACCTTGCGGGCAACGTCTCCACCTGGCCGGCAAAGGTGCAGTACACCGATCGGTGGTATTCCCTGCCCGATACGCGCGCGGGCCTGCGGGGATTGGCCGAAATCCATGCCTATCGCCTGCCGGGCACGGAACTCACCCATACGGCGGGCCAACTGGACAGCGGCTATCGCCTGCTGGTGGGGCGCGACATGCGCGCACGCTCCATCCTGCGGCGGTTGCTGACCGATTCCCTGCTGTGGGCGTGGATCATGGTCACGCTGCTTGCCGTCAGCGGCGCGATGCTGGTACATCGCATCTTCCGCCGCATGGTCAAGACCGTGGCACGCACGACATCGGCCATCGCCCATGGCGACCTGAACCGCCGCATGCCGCTGGTGGGCAATGGGGACGAGATGGACCAGGTGGCCGAGGCCATCAATGAGATGCTTGACCGGATCGTACGCCTGATGGATGGCGTGCGCGAAGTCTCCAACTCCATCGCCCATGACCTGCGCACCCCCATCACCCGCGCCCGCACACAGTTGGAGGACGCGGCCCTGCATGCGCAGGATGCCGACGAACTGCGGGCTGCGATCGAACGCGCGGTCGGCAACCTCGACAACATCACCGCCGTGTTCGAAGCCCTGTTGCGGATCGCACAGATTGAAACCGGCGCGCGTCGCTCCGCCTTTGCCACGTTCGACCTGCGCCCCGTCCTGTTCGATGTCGCAGAGCTGTACGAAGCGGTGGCGGAGGATCATGGAATCCGCCTCGCACTCGACATGGATGACGTGCTGCCCTTTTATGGCGACCGTTCCCTGATCCAGCAGGCTGTGGCGAACCTGCTGGACAACGCCATCAAGTTTTCGCCCGAACATTCGACCGTACACCTTGCCGCACGGCTTTCCCCCCTTGTCGCACGACGCACCGTCACCCCCGCCGGGGGGGCGATGCTGACGGTGGAAATACGTGACGAAGGCATCGGCATGACAGACGAAGACATGGCGCGCGCAACCGAACGTTTCTTTCGCGCGGAAAAGGCACGCAACACGCCGGGGTCGGGCCTCGGGCTCGCCATGGTACGTGCCATCGTGCAGTTGCATGGCGGGGATATCCACCTTGCGACACATAATCCCGGCCTGTCGGTACGTCTGCACCTGCCGGTGGCGTCCTCCGCCCTGGCGGAATATGGATATGATCCGTTCGATGAGGACATGCCAGACATGACGCGAACTTCACAATTCTCCCATCAGCACGACACCAACAGTAGCGTATTATAGCATCATGAACATGCAACCGGTCACGGTCCCTGCCTTCCTTGTGATGAGCCTGTGCCTGTGTGGCCATTCGTGGCCCGTCGCGGCAGCGGATACCGTCACCGAGGCCACCGCCCCCCATGGCAACGTGGACCGGCCGGTTATCATCACCAGCGACACCCCTGCATTCTGCAACCGTCTGATCGGCATCATCGACGCCTATGGCCCCGGCCTGCCACATGACATCGACGACCTGCGCACGCAGGGTGCGGACCTGTGCCGGGAGGGCCGGGTACGTTCCGGCATCATCCGGCTGCGTCGCGCGCTGGTGGAACTGAAGGAGACCACGCATTCATGATCCCCTCCCCGATGCGCACACGCGCCCGTCCGGCCCGCCATATGCTGCGCGGCGCGCCGATTCTTCTCTCCCTCCTTGTCGGGACTGCCACAATGGCCGGTATCACATACGCCCATGCCGCCGATGGGGACGCCACGGCGGCTGACACCACCATGACCAAGCTGATGCTGTCGGCCACAGGCACCGTCCATGCGCCGCCCGATGAACTGACCGCCGTCTTTTTCGCCGAAGCCTCCGCCCCCACAGCCGCCGCGGCACAGGGACAGGTCAACACGCAGGTGGAAAAGGCAATGGCCAGCGCGCATGGCGTAACGGGCCTGACGGTCAGTGCGGAATCCTATACCGTGCGCCATCAGGAGGCCGATACCCGTAACAACCACCCGGCATTGTGGATTGCCCGGCAGAGCATCCGCATCACCGCAGCCGATGGCAAGATCCTGCTGCCGCTGCTGGGACGTATCCAGTCGGATAATCTGGCCCTGTCACGGCTGGACTGGTCCCTGTCCCGTCCGCATCGCACTGCCCTGCTGCAACAGGCGGAAGGGCTTGCGCTGCATGAACTGCAACAACGTGCGCAGGCGGCTGCGACGGCGCTGGGCCTGAAGGTCACACGTATCGAGTCGGTCAACCTGAATGACCAGGAAATGCCCCACCCGATGCCCATGATGGTAATGGCCGCACGCGCGGCCAGTGCCGACATGTCCGCCCCACAGGCCCCCGTCGCAGATCAGGATGTCACCGCACAGGCGGATGCGACCTTTATCCTGCATCCGTGATGCGGTTATCCGCCAAACGGCCCTGCCAATAGAAATAATTGTCCCGGAGATGTCACCTATGGGGGATGTCACCTATGTTCAAGAAGGTGACATCCCCCGCAAGCCCTTTGAACCAAAGCCCTGACCAGGAAACATGCACGATTTCAGTGCATTATGTTTCCCAACCCGTCGGGGCGGCACACATATCAAAAAGCCCGGGCCACATCATGTGACCCGGGCTTTCGGATATATGGTCAGGCGGTTGCCACTGCGTATCAACGCGGGGCAAGCACCATGATCATCTGGCGATTTTCGAGCTTGGGCATATGCTCGACCTTCGCGATTTCATCCATTTCGCTGCGCACGCGCTCCAGCACCTTGATGCCCAGATCCTGATGCGCCATTTCGCGGCCACGAAAACGCAACGTGACCTTGACCTTGTCGCCTTCGCCGATAAAGGATTTCATCGCCCGCATCTTCACCTGGTAGTCATTTTCGTCGATATTCGGACGAACCTTGACTTCCTTGATTTCGATGACTTTCTGCTTCTTGCGGGCTTCGTTGCGCTTCTTCTGCTGCTCGTACTTGAACTTCCCATAATCGAGAATTTTCGCGACGGGCGGCTCGGCGTTCGGGCTGATTTCCAGCAGGTCGAGACCAGACGCATAGGCGCGCGCAAGGGCGTCACGCATCGGCATGATTCCCAGCATTTCGCCATCAGCATCGATCAGGCGGACCTGCGGAACGCGTATCTCCTCATTGACACGGGGCCCCTCTCGGTTCGGCGGAGTGGGCATCGGGGGTCTGGCTATGGTCATCTCCTGTGACTGTGCATTCAGATATCGTCGCGGCGGCCACCGGCCCCACGCCGAAACGCGCCCGACCCCGGACGACATGACGGCGCGAAATCACGCGGACGCTGCTGATGTGGCAATATGTGGCGCAAACACAAGGGCCAGATCAAGTCCCGTGTGCAATAACCCTGACGGGGCCAGCCATGCATGCACCGCAAGCAGACCCCAGCCAGACGCAACCGATGGGCGATTTCAGGTCATCGCCGCATGAAACAGAATGAAAAATTTCGGATGAAGCCCTGTCCGGAAAGCTTCAAATACTGCTGCCTTTTTTAAAAAAAGGCAGCAGCTGGAAATTTTTATCCGTTTTTTATCAGCACCTTGTTCAATCAGGACCGCCGCAGGTCCGGCGGGGTTGCTTCATGCGCCAGGGCCGTGACCGCCTCGTCCAACGGCACGATTTCCTGCGCCTTGCCCCCCAGGCGACGCAGGGCGACAGTCCGTTCCTCCGCCTCCTTGCGTCCCACCACAAGGATGACGGGCACACGCGCAAGACTATGTTCACGAATCTTGGCGTTGATCTTTTCATTACGCACGTCGGCTTCCACCACGACCCCCGCCGCCTGCAGCTTCTCCACCACTTCGCGGGCATAGGGTTCGGCATCCGTCACAATGGATGCAACGACGACCTGCACCGGTGCCAGCCACATCGGAAAACGCCCCGCATGCTGCTCGATCAGGATGCCAAGGAAACGTTCGAACGACCCAAGGATCGCACGATGCAACATGACGGGACGATGGCGGGCGCTGTCCTCCCCGACATAGGTGGCATCAAGGCGTTCGGGCATCACGTAATCAACCTGCAACGTGCCGCATTGCCAGTCGCGGCCGATGGCGTCACGCAGCACGAATTCCAGCTTCGGGCCATAAAATGCCCCCTCGCCGGGATTATGCTCGTATTCGACACCCGCCATGTGACACGCCTCTTTCAGCGCATTTTCTGAACGGTCCCATGTATCGTCGCTGCCTGCGCGCTGCTCCGGACGGTCGGCGAATTTCACGCGGAAATGCTCGAACCCAAGGTCCTGGTACACGGCCGAGAGCATACGCACGAAACGCGCCGTCTCATCCGCGATCTGTTCTTCGGTGCAGAAGATATGCGCATCATCCTGCGTGAAGCCACGCACGCGCATGATACCGTGCAGCGCGCCGGAGGGCTCATACCGATGGCAGGCGCCGAATTCCGCCATACGCAGCGGCAGTTCGCGATAGGAACGCAGCCCGTGGCGAAAGATCTGCACATGACATGGGCAGTTCATCGGCTTGAGCGCAAGGGTCTTGTCCTCGTCCTCCACCGTGGCGATGAACATGTGCTGGCGGTATTTGTCCCAGTGACCCGATGCTTCCCACAGGCCACGATCGACCAGTTGCGGGGTGCGCACCTCCTGATACCCGTTCCGGGTCTGCGCGCGGCGCATGTAATCCTGCAGGACAGAATACAGGCGCCACCCCTTGGGATGCCAGAAGATCTGGCCCACGGCTTCTTCCTGGATATGGAACAGGCCCATTTCACGCCCGATACGGCGGTGGTCGCGCCGTTCCGCTTCCTCAAGCTGGTGGATATGTGCGTCAAGTTCCTTCTGGTCGCGCCACGCGGTCCCGTAAATGCGCGTCAGCATGGGATTGCGATGATCGCCCCGCCAGTATGCCCCGGCCACCTTCATCAGGCGGAACGCCTTGCCGATGTCGCCCGTGCCGCGCAGATGCGGACCACGGCACAGATCCAGCCATTCCCCCTGCCGGTAGATGGAGATTTCCTCATCCTCGGGCAGATCACGGATCAGTTCGGCCTTGAACCGCTCACCCCGCTCCTCAAAGAAACGGATCGCCTCTTCACGCGGCCAGGTTTCACGTGTGAAGGGGGCATTGGCGTCTACGATCTCGCGCATGCGGGCTTCGATGCGGGGGAAGTCCTCGGGCGTGAAGGGCTCGTTACGATAAAAATCGTAATAGAAGCCATTTTCGATCGACGGGCCGATCGTCACCTGCGTTCCCGGCCACAGCGACTGCACCGCCTCGGCCAGCACATGGGCGGCATCATGGCGGATCATCTCCAGCGACTCGGCGTCCTTGCGGGTGACGAAACGCACATGGGCGTCATGGTCGATTTCGCGGCCGATATCCATCAGGTGGCCGTCCACCTCCATGGCAAGCGCCGCACGGGCAAGGCCCGCGCCAATGGACTGCGCCACCGTAGTGCCCGTCACCGCCCCGTCAAAGCGGCGTACGGATCCGTCAGGCAGGGTGATGGCAGGCATGTTCTGGTGCTCCGATAAAAATGTGTCACGCTGTAATGGCGTCAGCGGAGCGCGGCTGCAACCCTGTCAATGTGTAATGTGGCCAGATCCTGCGCCCACAGTGCCCGTACCTGCCCCGGCGTACGCCCCAATGGCGCGCTGAGTGCCGGATCACCCGCGCGCGAAAACAGCACGACACTTGGTGTTCCCATCACCGCGGCAAGGTGCATCGGCCCGGTATCGTTCCCCACCGCGGCCACGGCGCGCGCGGCCACCCCGCCAAGGTCCAGCAGCGACGTCCGCCCCGTCATGTCCACCGTCGCATCGCACGCGGCGACAATGGTGGCGGCAAGCGGCGCATCGGCGCGCGAACCGATGACAACCGGGCGCAGCCCCCCCGCCCACAGCCGTGTGGCAAGCCCTGCGAACCGTTCCACGGGCCAGCGTTTGACCGGATGCGCCGCCGACGTACCCGGCACCAGCAGCACATATGGCCCCGGCAGGCGCGGCCCGTATCCCGACAACCACGAAATATCGGCGTCTGGCACCTCCGCAATGCCCGCGCGGCGCAGCTGGTCGCGCTGGCGGGCGCGGTTGTGCATGGCCTTGCGCTGCGGGTTGTCATGGGGTGCCTGTGCCCCGGGCGCGATGCCCGACCATGCGCGATGTCCCGACAGGTGGAAATAACGCGTGGTACGACCCGACGTCTGCAGGTCATAAATGAAATCATATTGCCGCAGCAGCGCACGCATCGCCATGACCGCCCGCAGGTTGCGCCACGGCGCGCGGGCATCGACGCGGACATCGTCGAACCATGGCGACGCCCGCGCCAGTTCAACAAAGGGCGCGGTCGTCAGCAATGTCACGCTGTCATGGCGATGATGGTCGCGAATGGCGGCGAAAGGAGCAAAGGACTGGGCAAAATCACCCAGCGCACCCAGCCGGATGACAAGGATGCGCCGCATGTGACCTCCAGGGGCTGTGTCAAACATGATCTTGATAACATAGTGAAAAATGGCAGGCGGTCAGGGTGCGGCACCTTTCAGACAGATCAGGGGAGAGATTTTAAATACCCACTGATCAACAATAAGGATTCACACCAATACCAAATTGGATACTCCCAGATTATCAGGCCAGCACCTTTCGCAAAGCATCCTTTTGCCTTCCTGCGCGGTTACCGCCCCCTCAGGGAGCTGCGGGATCGGCCTCCAGCAACGAAAGGTCCTGCCGCGCAAGGTCCGCTTCATGCGAATCGGGGGCAAGCGCGATCACCTGTTGCCAGTCGGCGCGGGCGTCCTCCATCCGGCCCTGACGTTCGTGCAGGATGCCGCATTCCAGTTCGGCGGCCACATTATGCGGCGACAGTTGAAGGGCGGCGGCAATATCTGTGGCGGCAAGGTCGATATGACCCAGCGCACGATTGGCGGCGGCCCGCGTCACCAGCGCATCCACCCGCAAGGCCGTGTCCCCCGGCAGAGGCGTCAGGTCGGCAACCGCCTGCTGCGCCATGCCCATATCCACGCAAAGACGGGCATGGATCACCCGCAGCGTCATGTCATGCGGGTCCAGCCACAGCCCGTATGTCGCACTGTCAAGCGCCTGGCGTGGACTGTCATTGGCCTGCCATGCCCGCGCGGCCTCTTCCGCCACATGGGCGCGATGGCGCAGGGATTCGGGCGTATCGTGCGGCCCGGCCTGTGTTCCATCCTGTATCCCGGCCTGTGTCCCGTTCTGTTGCCCCCCGCCCACCACCCCGGCGGGCTGTGGCGTGATGTCGCCCCGCGATGCGGTAACGGCGCGCGACGGGACGGATGGGGACGGAACGGGGGGTGACGGCGGGTGCCGGGATGGGGCCACCCATCCCTGTGGCCAATGGGCGACACGCGACAGCCGATCCAGGGTGGCCGCAGCATCCCCCACGTCACCAAGCGCCATGTCTGCCAAGGCCCCGCAATATTCAGCCTCCGCCCCGCCCCCATGGTCCTGCCAGTCGTCGGCATAATCGCGGGTGCCATCAGGGTCATCGGCCAATTGCGCCTGGCAGGCGGCAAAGGAAAAATTCCGCGCCGCCCCGTTCCCCATCCCGGCAGTCGTACGGGCAGTCGTACGGCCAGGCGTGCCGGGGACAACCGTATGAAGGGAAACCTGACCCGGACGCGGGGCATTGGGGGCAGAGGCTTCGGCCGCATCGGCCCCCACGACGGTCGCGCGCGCGCTTCCCCCCGCCGACTCCAGCGCCACAGCAACCATGCCCACCTGCATGGCACGCATGCACAACACCATCCACCGCCCCGTAACGGCACCGCACGGCGCCCGATGCAATGCGGAACTCCGGGGGCCGGCGTGCGGAAACATGCATGCAAAAGCTATCATAATGGTTCCTTCGTCGCCCCCCGCCCCGCCAAGGTCAAGTACCCTGACGCCATGATAGCCCCCCACGTTGCAACAGACGGTGCAGAACTGTCACTTACGTGATACACATTCCGAAATGGAATTCGTGACCACCCGCCCAGTCATTCTCCAGGTCCTGCCCGCGCTTGAATCAGGCGGCATAGAGCAGGGCACCATCGAAATGGCTGAGGCCATCACACAGGCGGGCGGCACCGCACTGGTGGCAAGCGCGGGCGGGCGCCTGATCCCCCGCCTGCGCTATGTCGGGGCAACCCCGGTCCATCTGGACCTGAGGCCGAAAAACCCGCTTTCCATCCTGCGCAACTCCCTGCGCCTTGCGCAGATCATACGCGAATATTCCGTCAACCTCGTGCATGCGCGTTCACGCGCGCCCGCCTGGGCCGCCGCATCCGCATGCCGTCGCACCGGTGTGCCGCTGGTGACGACGTGGCATGGCGTCTATGGCAACACCATCCCCGGCAAACGCCGCTATAACGCCGTCATGGCGTCGGGACGGCGGGTCATCGCCGTCAGCGACTACATCGCGCAGCGCCTGCGCACGGAATACCGGGTGGGTGACGACCGGCTGCGCCTGATCCCGCGCGGGGCGGATGTTGCGCGATTCGACCCGCATGGCGTGCGTGGCAACCGGGTGCAGAACCTGCTGGATCAGTGGGACCTGCCTGAACATGCCGCCATCATCGTATTGCCGGGCCGGATCACGGCGTGGAAGGGGCAGATGCTGCTGCTGGACGCGCTGGCGCGGATGGAACGCGCGGGCGGATGCGGACGGGAATGGATCTGTGTCTTTGTCGGTGATGCAAAGGAACGCGACAAACATACGCAGGCCCTGGTGGAAAAAACGCGCGAGGCCGGGTTGCGCGAACGGGTGCGCTTTACCGGGCACTGCGCGGACATGCCGGCGGTCATGATGCTGGCGGACCTTGTGGTCGTGCCGTCGCTGCGGCCCGAACCCTTCGGCCGTGTGGTGGTGGAGGCGCAGGCCATGGGCCGCCCGGTTGTTGTGGCCGCCCATGGCGCCGCGCTGGAAACGGTGGAAGACGGGGTTACGGGCTTCACCTTCCCCCCCGGCGACGCCGCCGCCCTGGCGGAGGCAGTGCGCGCCGCATTGTGCATGACGCCGGAACAGCACGCCATGATGGCGACACAGGCCCGCGCGAATGTCATGGCGCATTACACCAGCCAGGGCATGCAGTACGCGACCCTCGGGGTCTATGATGAACTGCTGAATACCCACCTGGCCGAGACATTCCTTTACAATACCGGGCACATGGCGCCCGATCATGAACTGGAACAGCAGGCGTCCTGACCTGCCCCGCGCCACGGGCATGACAGGATGCCGTGTCAGCCTGACACGCCAGCCCCCATGCGGCATTGATCTGTCGCATCGTCGTTGGTGAAGATGACGCAGCCTCCCCCACACGACATATGGCGTATGCGCTGGGGGGATTTCCAATGCGCAAGGCAATTGAAATTCTTGTGCAAGGACTTCATGGATACACCATGCAAGCGGATCGGATAAAATCCGCACATCATGACAAACAGGAATTTCGGGGCCTCAAAATGAGCGATACACTTTCTGTCCAGACGGAGGCCCCGACACGGGACCAGGCCACAACCGCACCGGTCCCCCCCGCCACCCCACAGCCAGACCTGCGCACCGTCGATGCGGACCCCGATTTCTGGTACCCCGTCGCATGGTCATCACAGGTGCGCCGGGGCAAGACGTTCGGCGTGCGTTACGCGGGCGTGCCCATCGTGCTGGTCCGTCCCGAGGAAGGCAGCGTCTTTGCCCTGTATGACCGCTGCCCCCACCGGCAGGTACCCCTGAGCAAGGGCACCGTCAACGGACAGACCGTGCGCTGCTGCTATCACGGATGGGCGTTCGGGCGCTCTGGCCGGTGCATCGACGTGCCTTATCTTGGCAAGGGCAAGCTGCCGAACGGGGTGCGCACCTATCCCTGCCGGGAGGCGGGTGGCCTTGTATTCATCTTCCCCGGCGACCCGGCCAAGGCAGACACCGTCCCCTTTCCCAAGCTGGGCAGCGTGGACGATCCGGCCTTCAAGACCAAGCGGTTCAGCCCGCGCGTGAACTGCCATTACACGTTCATGCATGAAAACCTGATGGACATGAACCACCAGTTCCTGCACCGCCGCCAGATGGGCCAGATCAAGGCGCGTTTCCTGGGGCAGGACAAAGGCGAAAACTTTATCGAGGCACGCTACAGCTTCATGCGCAGCGCGGGTCAGCAGCCACTGGCCGAACGGCTGATCTTTGGCAAGCACAAGGACCTCAAGGGCGCGGAACAGCCGGTTGAGGAGGTCGTGACCATCCGCACGACATATCCGTACCAGACATTGCAGATCCACGATAAGGACGGCGACCTGATCATGGATCTGTGGACGGCCTATGTCCCGGTGGACAAGGACCAGCGCGTTACACAGAGTTTCGGGCTGCTGGCGGTGCTGCGCCCCCAGACGCCGCTGCTCATCGACCTGATCTGGCCCGCGCTGGGCTGGTTCACCAACCGCATCTTCCTTGAGGACAAGGACATCGTGGAGATGGAGCAGCAGGCATGGAACGAACAGGGCGGCGACCGTAACGTGGAAATCTTCCCCGTGGTCAAGGCGCTGCGTGAACTGCTGGCACGCAGCGGCGTTCCCGCGGGCAAGGGAATGCCCGACACCACGAATCCTGCCCCCACCAGCGCGGCCTGATCCCGGCGACGCCGCACGTTCCCGCCCCACCGCGCACCAGCCCGGCGCACGGTGGGGCCTGACATGAGTGATGCCAGCATGACCAACGCGCCCCCCCCGCCCGAAAGGGCCAGAGCCGAAAGCGCACGCGCCGAGGCCGCACGCCACGCCCGCCAGCAGCGCGAGGCCCAGGCCCTGCGTGACAACCTGCGCCGTCGCAAGCAGCAGACCCGTGCGCGCACCACGCCCATCGCCGCAGCCGCTGTCCTGCCGGACGGCGCCGCCGCACAGGACAGCGCACACACCCCGCGCGACGATACGCCGTCCACATAAAGCAGCTGCATCGACGCATAACACGATTGCACGACTCGACTGCCTTCGGTAGTGGTCGCTGCTCGCCTGCGGCGGGACACCCCGCCATGACGCACGAAGAAAGGGACCCCATGCCAATAATGCCTGATTCATGGATTCGCCGCATGGCCGTCGAATCCGGCATGATCGAACCTTTCGTCGAAAAACAGAACCGCGAGGGCGTGATTTCCTACGGCCTGTCCTCCTATGGCTATGACGCGCGGGTGGCCTCTGAATTCAAGATTTTCACCGACGTGGACAACGCGGTGGTCGATCCCAAGAATTTCGCGGAAAACAGCTTCGTCACCCGTCATGGCGAGTCGTGCACCATTCCGCCACACAGCTTCGTCCTGGCGCATACGGTGGAATATTTCCGCATACCGCGCGACACCCTTGTCGTGTGCCTTGGCAAATCCACCTATGCCCGGTGCGGCATCATCGTAAACGTGACCCCGCTGGAACCGGAATGGGAAGGGCAGGTCACGATCGAGATCAGCAACACGACCCCCCTGCCCGCGCGCATCTATGCCAATGAAGGCATCTGCCAGTTCCTGTTTTTTCAGGGCGCTTCGCCGTGCGAGGTCAGCTATGCCGACCGGGCGGGAAAATATATGGGACAGCGCGGCGTCGCCCCGCCACGGATGTAGGAGAGCAGGGCCATGGACCGTTTCATCATTCGCGGCGGGCATCGCCTGCATGGCGATATCGTCATCGGGGGCGCCAAGAATTCGGCGCTCAAGCTTCTGGTCGCGGGGCTTCTTACGTCCGAAACACTGGTGCTTTCGAACGTCCCGCGCATCGCGGACATCCGCACCATGCGCACGCTGCTGCTCCAGCACGGGGTAAAGGTGGAAGACGTGGACGGCACGGGGGCTGTCCTGTCGATCGGCGGGCAGATCACCAACACCGAAGCCCCCTATAACATTGTTTCCAAGATGCGGGCCTCGATCCTCGTGCTCGGGCCACTGCTGGCGCGCTGCGGGGAGGCGCGGGTCTCCCTGCCGGGCGGTTGTGCGATCGGGACCCGGCCGGTGGACATGCACCTTAAGGGGCTTGAAGCACTTGGCGCGCGCATCACGCTTGAAAATGGCTATATCAACGCCCACGCCCCCGAAGGGCTGACCGGCGCGCGCATCATCCTGCCGTTCGCATCGGTGGGGGCGACGGAAAACCTGCTGATGGCGTCGTGCCTGGCAAAAGGGCGCACCGAAATCGTCAACGCCGCGCGCGAACCCGAAATCGGGGACCTTGCCGCCTGCCTCAACGCCATGGGCGCGCGCATTACCGGCGCGGGCAGCGGGACACTGGTGATCGACGGTGTGGACGCCCTGCACGGGGCGGAATACCGCGTGATGCCTGATCGTATCGAATGCGGCACCTATGCCTGCGCCGCCGCGATCACGGGCGGGGACCTGCGCCTGATCGACGGGCGGGCCGAACATCTGGGCGCGGTCGTACGCGCGCTGGAGGAAGCGGGCGCAGAAGTGTTTCAAGAAGACAGCGCCCTGCGGGTGCGGCGCACTGGCGCGCTGCGTGGGGTGGACATCATGACCGAACCCTATCCCGGTTTCCCCACTGATATGCAGGCACAGTTCATGGCGCTGCTGTCGGTGGCAGAAGGCGCGTCGATGGTGACGGAAACGATCTTTGAAAACCGTTTCATGCATGTCCCCGAACTCAACCGCATGGGTGCGCGCATCAACGTACACGGGTCATCCGCCATCATCCGTGGCGTGCATTCCCTGTCGGGCGCGCCGGTCATGGCGACTGACCTGCGGGCGTCGTTCTCGCTCATCCTCGCGGGGCTTGCCGCGCATGGGGAGACGATCCTGAGCCGTGTCTACCACCTTGACCGTGGTTACGAAGCGGTGGAACGCAAGCTTGCGCAGTGCGGGGCACAGATCGAACGTGTCGCGGGCTGAAAACAGGTGCGAAACCGCCCGGACGGGCCGCGCAAAAGGGCTGCCGTGTGAAAAGCGCCCTTTCTGCGGGGCGGCACAATGTGGTATGCGCGCAGGCGACATGTTGCGCCTGTCACGCCTGTTGTGATTGCGGTCCGGGCGCGTTTCCTCTTGTTCGGAGAATTCAGTGACCGTCCTGACACCGGCCTCCAGCCTTGTCCCGGAAACGGACAGCCCGATGATCATCGCCCTGCCCAAGGGCCGCATCCTGAAGGCCGCGACGCCGCTGCTGAAGGCGGCGGGCATTGTGCCCGGCCCCGATTTCACCGATGACCGCAGCCGCCTGCTGCGCTTTCCCACCAATGACCCGCACCTTGACGTGGTGCGCGTGCGCTCGTTCGACGTGGCGACGTTCGTGGCCTTTGGCGGCGCACAGGTGGGGCTGTGCGGGGCCGACGTGCTGATGGAATTTGATTATCCCGAAATTTATGCGCCGCTTGACCTTGGTATCGGGGGATGCCGCATCTCCATCGCACAGCCGCGTGGCTGTGACCTGTCGGACGATCCCGCACGCTGGTCGCAGGTGCGGGTCGCAACCAAATACCCCTCCATCACGCGGCGGCATTTCGCGGCGCAGGGGATCAACGCGGATATCGTACACCTGCATGGGGCAATGGAACTTGCCCCTGTGCTGGGTCTGTCGCACCTGATCGTGGATCTGGTGGATACCGGCTCCACCCTGAAGGCCAACGGGCTGGAGGAGGTGCGCACCATCGCCAACATCACCAGCCGCCTGATCGTCAACCGCACGGCGTTCAAGACACAGCCCGAACGTATCGGGGGCATCATCAACCGTTTCCGCCAGGCCCTTGCGTCCGGCACGACACAGACCGAGGGATGATTTCGGCCATGAACCGCCTTGATACCAGCAGCCCTGATTTCGACGCTGCCTTTGCACGGCTGCTGGCGGATCGGGACAGCGACACGGCGCGTGTCGATGCCCCCGTGACGGAAATTCTGGCCGCCATACGCCGGGATGGGGATGCGGCGCTGTGTGAATTCACCCGGCGGTTCGACCGGATGGCGATAACACCCGATCGCCTGCGGATCACGGATGCGGAAATCGACGCCGCCTGCGCCGAGGTCTCGCTGTCTTTGCACGCGGCACTCGACGTCGCGGCGACACGCATCGAATCCTTCCATCGTGCGCAGCTCCCCGATGACCTGCGCTATGTCGATGCGCAGGGTGTGACGCTTGGCATGCGCTGGACGCCGCTGGACGCTGTGGGGCTGTATGTACCGGGCGGAACGGCGGCCTATCCCTCCTCCGTCCTGATGAATGCCGTGCCCGCGCGTGTCGCGGGGGTGCGCAGGCTGGCGATGTGCGTGCCGACGCCCGATGGCGTGCTCAATCCGCTGGTGCTGGCCGCCGCGCGCCGTGCCGGCGTAAGCGAGATCTATCGCGTTGGTGGCGCGCAGGCGGTCGGGGCCATGGCCTATGGCACCAAGACCATCGCGCCGGTCGATCGCGTGGTCGGGCCGGGCAATGCCTATGTTGCCGAAGCCAAGCGTCAGGTGTTCGGCCGCGTGGGAATCGACAGCATCGCGGGGCCGTCCGAAATCGTGATCGTCGCGGCCGATGCCAATGACCCGCGCGCCCTCGCGCTGGACCTGCTGGCGCAGGCGGAACATGACCCCATGGCGCAGGCCGTCTTGATCACGCCCGACGCGGCACTGGCGCAGGCGGTGCAGGACGCGGTGGAGGCGGAGCTGAAGACCCTGCCCCGCGCGCAGATCGCCCGCGCAAGCTGGGACGCGCATGGCGCCATCATCACGGTACGGACCCTTGATGAGGCAGTGGAACTCGTCAACCGCATCGCGCCCGAACATCTTGAACTGGTGATGGACAACCCACAGCCGGTGTTTGACAAGGTGCGGCACGCGGGCGCGATCTTCCTTGGCCGTTACTGCCCCGAGGCGATCGGTGATTATGTCGGTGGCCCGAACCATGTCCTGCCGACAAGTTCCACCGCACGTTTTGCATCGGGACTGTCGGTATTCGACTTCCTCAAACGCACGACGTTCATTGACGCAAATGCGGACTCCCTGCGCACGATCGGCCCGGCCGCCGTGGCGCTGGCGCGGGCCGAAGGGCTGGATGCGCATGCCATGAGCGTGTCCATCCGGCTGGAGGATCTGACGCGCGGGTCGGGTAAAGCTTGACCATGGGGGAACAATCCCCACATATCCACCCTTGTATTCCTGTCAGCACGATGCGGAAATAATTTCCGCGTCGTGTCTGGCCTTTTTTCACCCCACCAAACCAATACGATTGAAGGATACGATGTCCAAGGAAGACATGATCGAATTCAGCGGCACGGTCACCGAGCTGCTTCCCAATGCGATGTTCCGCGTCAAGCTGGATAACGAACACATGATTCTGGCGCACACCAGCGGCAAGATGCGCAAAAATCGCATCCGCGTGCTGGCCGGTGACCGGGTGAATGTGGAAATGACCCCCTATGACCTGAGCAAGGGTCGCATCACATTCCGCTTTAAATAAGACGGATCGCCCGATCATGACCCGGACACCCGGTTCCTCCGTCACGGGAACGGGCACGCAGCTTGTTCTTGCCTCTGCCTCCCCCCGGCGTCTTGATCTTCTGCGACAGGTCGGCGTACAGCCTGATCAGGTCATTGCCGCCGATATTGATGAACGTCCTGCGCCGGGGGAACTTCCCCGTGCCTATGCGCTGCGCATGGCCGACACAAAGGCCCGCGCCGTCGCAGCCACCCTTGATTTCCCCGCCCTGGTAATCGGGGCCGATACGGTGGTCGCCGTCGGTCGGCGCATCATGCCAAAGGCAGAGGATGAGCAGACAGCACGCACCTGCCTGTCCCTCCTGTCGGGCCGGCGGCATACGGTGCTGACTGCCGTGACACTGTGCCCAAGCGCCACATGGGCGAAAGGCCGCACCAGCACCCGTATTGTCAGCAGCACAGTTGCGTTTTCCCGCCTGATCCCTGCGCAGGTCAATGCCCTGATCGCGGCGGGCGACTGGCGCGACAAGGCCGGGGGTTATGCCCTGCAGGGGCATGCGGCGGCATTCGTGCGCTTTCTGTCCGGCAGTTATTCAGGGGTGGTTGGCCTGCCCCTGTTCGAGGTCGCGCAAATGCTGCGTGGGCAGGATGGGAACTGGATTGCGTGAACATGCTGATTCGCGTGGCAAGCGGCCCGGGGGAATTGCGGGTTGCGCTGACGGATGGCGGCCGGCTGCTGGATTATGCATTATGGCGTCCTGACCTGCCTGACGGGGTGGGCGATCTGTATCGCGGTCGTGTCAGCGCCCATGTCCCGGCACTTGGTGGCACCTTCGTTGACCTGACAGATGGCCAAGCCGGTTTCCTGCCTGATTCCGAAGGCAGCGGCCCCATGACGCAGGGCACCGCCATACTGGTGCGCGTCAGCCGCAGCGCACAGGGGGGCAAGGGCGTGCGCCTGAGCCTGCGTGGCATTCCCGACACCCGTGCCGAAGGACCACCTGCCCTGCTATCACGCGGGGCCGGGCCGGTGGAACGCATGGCTGCATGCTGGCCCGACGCGATCGTCGTGATTGACGATCCCGCCGTGGGCGCGCGCCTGCCCCAGGCGCTGCATGGCCGGATTGAACGCCAGCCGATGGCGTTCGACGCAGAGACGGAAATGATGGCCGAATCCCTGTCTGATCCGTTCGTCGCGTTGCCAGGCGGCATGTCTGCCACCATCACGCCCACGCCCGCGCTGGTTGCCATCGACATGGATGGCGGACATACCAGCATGGATCGCAGGCCAAAGCAGACCGCGCAGTTTGCCGCGAATCGTGCGGCCTTGCCCGAACTGTTGCACCAGTTACGGCTGCGCAACCTGTCGGGAGCCATCGTCGTGGATGCGGCGGGCCTTGCGGTCCGCAAACGCCGCGCGCTGGCCGAACCGATTGAACAGGCGCTGGCGGCGGACCCACTGCGTCCGCGCTTTTTGGGGATCAGTGCATTGGGGCTGGCGGAAATCGTGCGTCCGCGCATCCATCCCCCCCTGCATGAACTTCTGGACAGTGTAACGGGACGGCTGTTGCGTTCGCTGCGGCAGAAGGTCCGGGATTACAGGGGAATGCAGGTGCCCCGGCCGGTCACATTACAGGCCGGATGTGATATCGTGCGCATGATGCGGACCTATCCGGCATGGATGGAGGATTTCACACGCCTGACGGGATGTCCCCTGCGCGTTACCATCGCGCCCGACCTGCCACCATCAGGATGGAGGTACGATAATGACTGATCCCGCCACGCCACCGCCCTGCCCCGTTTGTGGCAAGCCGATGGTTCAGGCCTATCGCCCGTTCTGTTCGCGTCGTTGCGCGGATATCGACCTTGGGCGCTGGTTCACAGGGCAATATCGCGTGCCCGCCGACAATGATTTCAACGATATGGACGAAAATCACACAAGACGGGTTGATCCCGATGAAGAGGTAGGGTAAAGCCTGCACATCGTCAGGGCGGTTCACCCCGCCCCGGCCTGCCGGACAACGGCTCCGGTGCCCAAGTAGCTCAGTTGGTAGAGCATGCGACTGAAAATCGCAGTGTCGGTGGTTCGATCCCGCCCTTGGGCACCATTTCATTTCCCAAAATATGAAACCCTCCTTCCCCAGCCAAAAGCAGGGAGAGTTCACATCTTCCGCCATGATTGGCAGGGTATTGAGGATTTTTGTGAAGCTTTTCACACCCCATTCACAAGGCATCGTCTGGATGGGGCATCGCCGGGATGGGAAAAAACGGTTCCTCCGAATTTCATCTTCGGATCTGGCACAGACAAAGACCGCACTTAATTTTGCCAATGGGGACTGTTCAAGAAGTTAGAGCCAGCACCCCACGTGAATCGTCGCAAACAATACGTACCTATGCCAGCCACCCAAATTTTTTGGTGAGGCCTGTTCCAGAAAATGTTGGAAAACATCGTATTTTCACGATGACGAAAGTCATGCGTTAAGAATTTTCCCATTCTGTATCAACGGGTTATTTTAAAATAGTCTCTAACAGGCTATTGGATTGGAATTTTTACGCAACAACATTGCTGAAATCCTGACAATTAAAGAATTTTCGACACATAAACAGAAATATCTGTTTCATAAGTTATGAATAACGTCCACTTTAGCTCCCAATCCGACAGGCTGCTAAACTGAGGACTGATGGCCATATCCCGTCCTTTACGACCCGACGGGGCCGGGGCGATATCATTGATATAGACCGCCGCCATATTTCGCCCCGCCATGTTGGCAATGACGTGCATTCATAGGACATATCATGTCTTTATTGGCTGAATGGTTACCTCAAGAGGCAGGAGGAACAACCTCCTGCAATTCCCAAAGCGTCTGGTAAAGACGTGAACGATATTCCCTGCCTGAAAACGACAGAATTTCATGTAATTATTTTATAAATATCTGAATAATACCTTATAATTTCAGCATGTAATTGGTCTCACCTGTCCAGACAGTCTCCCTTGTCATTTTCATCCTAACGGAAATCGGATTTATATTTCTGCACTGCCGCCTGGGCGCAGGCTTCGTCCTTTTCCCCACCGGGCGCACCAGATACCCCGATCCCGCCCAGAACGGTATTGTCCGACACCCGGCGCAGCGTTACACCCCCCGGCACGAACAGCACTTCGGGAATGGTATTAAGCGCCCCGTTCGCCGGTCCCGTCACCTTTGCCGCGATCAGTTCGCTGGTGGTGTTCATATTGAACGCCAGCCCATAGGAATAGGCGGTATAAGCCTTGCGATAAGACACCGACAGGGATTGCAGCGGCACGCTGTCCCCCTTGATAACGGCCTGCTGATGGCCGGTCGTATCGACGACGGTGGCCGTCACGGAATATCCCTGCATCGCACATGACCGTACAGCTTCGAGCGCAAGTTGCGCCGCCAGAAACCAGTCGAGCTTCTGCATGGTGACGATATGTCCCTCCACATGGCCATTGGGGACATGCATATCAGGGGATTGCGCGGCAGCGGCCTGCGCCACCGCGCACATCATGGTGCCGCCCAGCGCCATTCCCCTTACGACCCGCGTGCATGACTGCATCATTCGGCCATCCATCCCTTGCGAATATGGGGAACCATCATTGCGGGGCATCCCCACATCCCACAACAACAAAGGCCACGGCGCACATAATAGTGTGTGCGTCACGCGCCCTTACACAAATTTCGAGATCATGAAAACTTCTGACGAAGCGTTTCCAAGCCACATCGCCAAGGCATTGCCTCTTTGAGACTATTTAAAATAGTCAGGCGCGATAACATACTGAAATTATAAAGGTTTTTGGTGA
>NZ_BANE01000181.1 GCF_000964405.1 Novacetimonas hansenii JCM 7643 | reverse complement strand
GCGGCGTCTTCTGAAGCTTTTTAGAAAAAGCTTCACCAAAAAACTTTATAATTTCAGTATGTTATAGATCCTGACTTTGCAAACAGCCTGCCAAGGCAACGTCCTGCAAGTCTTTTGTACGGTCATGATATTTCTTCTGGTGATGCTGCCCCTGTGCATTCGTCATCAGGTCCGCGCGCATACAGCCGTGCGATCCCCTGCGCATCCAGCACCTGTGCGGCCGGGCCATCACGCATCACCCGCCCGCACCGCAACAGGAGTGCATGGTCAAACGCAACAGCGGCCCGCACGGGGTCATGTGTTGTCGCAACAATTGCATATCCATCATCCGCCAGTTCGCGCAGCAATGCATACAGCCGCTGCTGCTGCCCATAATCAAGGCCGGTTTCTGGTTCATCCAACACCAGTATCCGCCCCCCCTGCGCCAGCGCGCGCGCGATCAGCACGGCCTGGCGTTCGCCGCCTGACAGGTCGGTATAGGACCGTGCCGCCAGGTGGCTGATCGACAGCCGCACCAGCGCATCCGCCACGATTGCCGCGTCCTCTGCCCCGACCTTCCGCGCAAAGGGTGTATAGGACACCCGCCCCAGCGCCACCACGTCACGTACGGTATAGGGAAACAGCGATATATGCCCCTGCGGGACATAGGCGATCCGGTGCGCGACCTCGCGCCGGTGCCATTGCGACAGGTCGCGCCCATCCAGCAGGACCTGCCCCGCATCCGGCCGCAACACCCCCAGCAGCACACGCAGCAACGTGCTTTTCCCCGCCCCGTTAGGCCCCAGAATCCCGGTCATCCGCCCCGCCATGATCGACAGTGATACGTCATCCAGCACACATCGCCCATTACGGCGCAGCCCGACACGACGCACATCCAGCACCGTCCCCTTCATAACCGCCACCCCCGCCGCAACAGGCGCAGCACGGAAATGAACACCACGACGCCAAGAAGGTCCGTCAGCAGCCCGACGGGGATTTCCTCGGCCGACAGACATCGTGCAAGGTCATCACATACCAGCAGGAAAATCGCGCCCAGCCAGGCGCTCAGCGGAATGACACGCGCATTGCACGGCCCCGCCAGCAGGCGCGCCACGTGTGGGATGATCAGCCCGATCCAGCCAATCATTCCCACCGCCGACACCGTCAGCGCCGAAAGCCCTGTTGCAATACCGATCGTGCCATAACGCAATGCCGTAACAGGCACGCCAAGGGTACGCGCCTCTTCATCGCCCATTGCCAATGCATCAAGCATCCGCCCACAGGCCGACAGAACCACAATCCCCAGCAAGACCGGGACCGCCATGACCGCCAGCCGCAGCACATCAACCTGCGTCAGGCTGCCCAGCAGCCAGAACACGATGTCGGGCAACTGCTGCTGCGGGTCGGCAACATATTTCAGCATGGACATCAGCGCGGTGAACAGGGCGGAACTGATCAACCCGCCAAATACCAGCATCAGCAGGGAGGCCGCATCGAACATGCGCGCGACCCCCACCCCGAACGATACGGCAAGGATACCGCCCGCAAACGACAGCGCCTGTACGCCCGTCGTGCCCATGCCATTGACAATCCCCAGCGCGGCGCCAAACCCCGCCCCCGCCAGCACGCCCAGCAGGCCGGGGGAAACCAGCGGGTTACGGAATACCGCCTGATATGTCGCGCCAGAGGCCGACAAAGCAGCCCCCACGCACACCGCCGCCCCGATCCGCGGCAGGCGCGCGCCCATCAGGATCGCATGCACCATGTCATATTGCGCCTGCGGCAATGCCTGCCCGCCCATGGCCGTCACCACAAAACGTGCGATCACACCCGGCGCAATCGCGTAACGCCCAAGGCAGGCAGAAACAAGGAGGCATAGCACAAGTCCGCCGAACACCAGCCATCCGGCAGAACGCCCCATCATACGCAGGATCAACGGGGGGAGCCCCCCCCGCCCTTCGTCGCCCCGGCAGGGGGCAGCCCCGCCAGTATCCGCCGCGCCTGCGTGACATCAAGGTCGTAATGAAAGAAGGTGCGATAGAACGCACAGGTCCGTTCCACCATGTCGGTGGCCGGGAACAGGTCAGGATGCAGCACCTGCGCCGCCCATGCGACCTGCAACGGGAATTCGCTGCCGTACCGGTCCCACGGGAACACGCCCGCCGGGTTATGGATCACATGTCCCGTGCGCACGGCGGTGATATTGCGCCACACGCCGCCATCGGCCATCGGGTCAAAGGTCCCGGCATCAGGGCCAAGGATGATGACATCAGGATTCCATGCGGCCAACTGCTCGACCGAAATGGGCTTCATATTGCCATCCACCCCGTCCGCCGCATTTCGCGCCCCCGCGATCGACAGCCATTCGTCAATGATCGTATGCGCCCCGTCCACACGCAGCGGATGCAGGGACTGGATATGCACCACGCGCGGCCGTGCATCCGGGGCCAATGCGTCGGTGCGCGCGCGGGTATCGTGGATCACCCCGTCAAGCAATGTTTCATAGGCGCGCGTTACCTCCTGCGCCTGCCGTGTGCCGATCACCTGTGCTGTCATCTCCAGCGAGCGACGCAGGCTTGCGGCATCGGTGAACCCGGCCACCAGCACCGGAATCCCCACCGCACGCAGGGCCGCCGCCGTGGCCGAGCCGTTGGGGACAAAGGCGACATCCACCCCGGCCTTCAGCAGGCTTTCGGCGTTGACCGCCGGGCCATTGACCCCGATGGCATGATAGAGTGCAGGCGCGACAAGGAACATCCACGGCCGGGTATCGGGCCGGTCCACCGTAACCGCAATCCTGTCCGCCGCGCCGAGCATGATGGTCAGTTCGTTATGCGCAAACCAAAGATCCGCGATATGTCCGGGCCGCGCAGGCACCTGCTGCACCTGCCCCGTCATGTCGGCCACACCATGGGTGATGCCATCCCCTGCCGCATGCCCGATGGGCGCCATAACGAAAGATGCCGACAGCATCATCGCGCCGATCACACCCATGCCCCATGTCCGTGGATACCGCATGCCCGCCCCCTGTAACCTGATGATCCCGATATATCCCATCGGATACATCCCCGGCCAGAGGCGATCGCTCCACATGGCACAAGACCGCGAACACAGACGTAAAATGGGCATTCCAAGGCAATTTGGTTAGTATAGAAATTATTATAAATACAAAATGAACAGATTTCTGAAAAAATAAAAGATAATTGTGCAGATTTTTCAAAATTATTAAAAGAAAAACACCCCTTAATATCGCATTATTTTCTTAATTAGTTATATTTTTAAGGGTTTTTAAGATATATATACTGCAAAAAATTATGATATTCCGTTTAAAAACAAAACATTGATAAAAATTAGAAAAGTTTTTGGGTGTCGCCTTTTTTCAAAAAGGCGACGTCTT
>NZ_BANE01000182.1 GCF_000964405.1 Novacetimonas hansenii JCM 7643 | reverse complement strand
TTATAATTTCAGTATGTTATCGAGGATGACTTTTCAAACAGTCTCGTAAGACAACCTGCACCGACATACAGGCCCGATACAAAAACAGGGACCAGCCCGGATGGCTGGTCCCTGTTACATGCATCGCGACACGGTTGCCACACGCGGCTTTTTCAGATCCAGACGGCGTCTTTAAGCCACCGCCTGTTTCAACGACGCGCCCCCCCCGGAACGTCATTATTCCAGCAGGTTATGGACGCATCCTGCCCTTGGTGGCCTTAAGGTTATTTGACAAGCGTGATCTTCATGCCCTGTGCCGCCGCGGCAAGGCGTCCGCCCTTGCTCTGCGTCACCAGCTTGATCTTCACGCCGTTGGGGTTGCTTAACACGATGCCACCAACACCCGTGCCGGCCGTCGCCTCACCATTGACTGCGGCATAACTGCCTTCAAAATCCTTCACCTCATGAAGGTTATAGACCTCGCCACTGCCAGTGACCTTGGAATATCCGACAGCCGCGATGGACCCCCCATCAATACGGAAGCGATAGGTATGGTGCTGGAACGTCAGGCGCCCCGACCCCCATGTCCGGCCAATCCCGATATCGGCGGACTGGACCTTGATCGTGACACGTCCCGCAGGCGTCCCGAGTGCATCGTCAGCATACGCGGCGGCACCAAGAAGGGGCATCGACATCAGGGCGACAGCCGCCGCGCGGGTTACCATACGAATCATTGAATTCTCCTGCTTCCGTTGCCGTCATAAGGACCATAGCCATGACATAATGCGCCACGGGGGTTCAGGTTCCACACCCCCACGGCCATGACACGATCTGCTATCAGCCCGCGCGACGCAGGCGTTCGTCCATGCGGCGCACGCGTGCCTTGCGCACGGGGGCTTCGGCCTCGCGGTCCTGCGGGGCGCCGACCTCGTTCACGATGGCGGCCAGTTCACGCAGCGAGGTCTTGCCATCGGGGGTGCGGCAGATCAGGACCGAACGGCCATCCATCGGGTCACGCACACGCTTGACCAGACGCAGGTCCTCAAGCCGGTCGAGCGCGCGGGTAATCGCGGGCTTGGAGACGTTGAGGTCCGCCGCAAGGCCACGCACCGTATGCGGCCCGTCCTGCAGATAGCAGGTGAGATAGACCCCAAGCTGGCGCGCGGACAGGTCCGGGCCATCGCGGCGCACCATGGAGACAATGGTATCGCGCAGAGTGTTAATCATCGAATCCGAACCTGATGACTGTGCCATCATTTCAATCCTTGTTTTGCTATCCATGACCGACCCCGGCACGAAGACTCTGCGCCCCGCCGACATGGGATAAGATGGTGTTGCACATATAATTGGCAATTACGGCATATATAAGTCGCATAATGCAAATTAGTTTCCGGATCGGATCGTTACATCAGTGTCCTATTCTGTCCTCGAAATTAAATATTTTTAATATTCCTCCGTAAGCCGCTCTTAAACAAAGACTTTCTCCACCCTCCGGTCGACCGGGCCGTGCAGAATCATTCCACCCATACGTATCGATATGAGCCCAGCGCACATCAGTTTTGACAAAATTCCGCAAAAACAGGGCGGCTGTGACCGCCCCCGCCATGGGTCGGGATGAAATATTGTTCATATCCGCCACCGAACTGCGCAGCCATTCGCGATACCCATCCCACAGGGGCAGGCGCCACATCGGGTCGGCGCACATATCCCCCGCCGCCAGCAGGTGCGCCGCCACGGCATCATCATTGCTGAACAGCGCGGGCAGGTCCGGCCCCAGCGCAACCCGTGCCGCCCCCGTCAGGGTCGCGGCATCCAGCAGCAGGTCGGGGGCGGAGTCGCAGGCCTCACTCAGCAGATCGCACAGCACCAGCCGCCCTTCGGCGTCGGTATTTCCGACCTCCACCGTCTGACCCGACCGCGTGACAATCACGTCGGACGGCCGCATGGCATGGCCCGACACGCTGTTTTCAACACAGCCCAGCCGCAGTTCCAGCCGCAGCGGCAGATCACGCAGCATGACCAGACGCGCCAGAGCCAGCATCAGCGCCGCACCGCCCATATCCTTCTTCATCCGCAACATGGAGGAGGCGGGCTTGATGTCATACCCGCCGGTATCAAAACACACCCCCTTTCCCGCCAGCGACAGCAACGGCGCATTCGCGTCCGCCGTGCTGCCGCGCCATTCGGCCACGACAACGCAGGCGGGGCGATCCGATCCCATCCCGACATGCGCCACGGTCGGATACGCGGCCTGCAACGCATCCCCAGTGATGACGCGCACCTGCGCGCCAAGCGGAAGCAGGGTGTCCTGCGCCACGTGCGCAAGGTCGGCAGGCCCCATCAGGTTGGGTGGCGTGTTGATCAGGTCACGCGCCTGACACATGCAGGCCGCCACCTGTGCCGCGCCGATCGCCTGTTCCGTCACGACCAGACGCGCCGCCGCCATACCTTCGGAGCGTGCGCGCCCGAAGGCAGGCATGCGATAGGCCCCAAGGCAGAACCCAAGGACAATATCATCCGCCGCCACGTCCGCCGGCGCCAGCACACGCCACGCCCCGGCCGGCAGGCGCGCGGGCAGCACACCGGATACGAAGGGATCGCACGCCCCTCCTTCCTGCCCGTCGCCCAATCCCAGCAGCGCCGAATCCACGCCCTTTTCCCCCGGCAGCAGCAGCACCTGGCCATGGGTCGCACCAAAACCGGCATCATGCGCAAAGGCCGCCGCAGGCGCACCGATCAGTGCGGCAAGGTGCGGCACCTGCGCGGGGCGCACCGCATGGACCACGCGCACCGGCAGGTCATCTGCCGCGGATTGGCGCAACAGGCAGGGAAAATCATCAAGTGTCATGGCGTCACCCTTTCAGGTCGTTTGCCACCCCAGCGTGCGTCCGCCACGCACGCCATGCAACCTGTCGCACGCGATATGCTGGTTTTGCTTGCATTTACCCGCCACTCGCCAGAGCATACGGGTATGACGGGTGTACCCACGGGGGCTGGCCCCCTTCATTCCGCCGCCGGACGCGCGACCGGCATTTCGTCCTCCGCGCAGGTGCGCGCCGTACTCGGCCCCACCAACACCGGAAAGACGCATCTGGCCATCGAACGGATGCTGGCGCATGCCAGTGGCATCATCGGCTTTCCGCTGCGTCTGCTCGCACGCGAAAATTATGACCGCATGGTCGCACGCAAGGGCGTGGGGGCCGTGGCCCTCATCACGGGCGAAGAAAAAATCGTCCCCCCCAACGCACGCTGGTTTTCCTGCACGGTGGAGGCCATGCCCCTCGACCGGCGGGTGGCGTTCGTCGCGGTCGATGAAATCCAGCTCTGTGCGGATCCAGATCGTGGACACATCTTCACCGACAGGCTGCTGCATGCGCGCGGACAGGTGGAGACGATGTTCCTGGGCGCCGACACCATCCGCCCCCTGTTGCGGCGGTTGGTGCCGGGGATCGAGATCGAACACCGTCCCCGCCTGTCACACCTGGCCTATACAGGGGCAAGCAAGCTGACACGCCTGCCGCCACGTTCGGCCATCGTCGCGTTTTCCGCAGCCGAGGTCTACGCCATTGCCGAACTGATACGCCGCCGTCGTGGCGGGTGCGCGATCGTGATGGGCCAGCTCTCGCCGCGCACGCGCAATGCGCAGGTCGCGCTGTACCAGAACAAGGAGGTGGATTACCTTGTCGCGACAGACGCGATCGGGATGGGGCTGAACATGGATGTCAACCATGTCGCTTTCGCCAGCCTGTCCAAATTCGACGGCACGCGCATGCGCCCGCTGACACCCGCGGAAATCGCACAGGTGGCGGGACGCGCCGGGCGGGGCCTGCGCGATGGCACATTCGGCACCACCGCAATGTGCCGCCCCCTGTCGGAAGACGTCGCCGAAGCCGTGGAAGAGCATCGCTTCGACCCGCTGGCGCGCCTGTCATGGCGTAACAGCGACCTTGATTTTTCCTCACCCGACGCCCTGCTCTCAAGTCTGGGGCGCTCGCCGCCGCGCCCCGAACTGACGGCAGGGCATGAGGCGTCGGATGTGCTGGCACTCGCCAGCCTTGCCGCAAGCCCCGAAATCCGCACCATGGCGCGGTCGCGCGCGGCAACGCGCCTGCTGTGGGAAAGCTGCCAGATCCCGGATTTCCGCAAGCTTGGCGATGACAGCCATATCCGTTTATGCGCGCGCATCTTTTCCCACGTCATACGTGACGGCCGCGTCCCCCCCGCATGGATGGACGGGCAGATTGCCGCCTTCCTGCGGCCGGAGGGCACGATCGATTCGCTGATGCATCGCCTGTCGGGCATTCGCGTGTGCGCCTATATCGCCGCACGCCCCGACTGGCTGCGCAATGCCGAATATTGGCAGGAGCGCACGCGCGATGCGGAAAACCAGCTCTCCGACGCGCTGCATGCGCAACTGACCGCCCGCTTCGTGGACCGCCGGGCCGCCACCCTGATCCGGCGATTGGACGAGGGCAGTGCAGAGGACCTGCTTTCCGCCGTCACCGCACAGGGCGACGTGCTGGTGGAGGGACATCCCGTCGGGCGTATCGCCGGCCTGGAGCTGAAGGCCGAAAGCTTTGACGAGCCGGATCGACGGTTGCTGATGCGCGCGGCGCGACGGGCGGTGCGCACCGAAATCCCGCGGCGCGTGCATGTGCTGGCCCATGCGCCCGACTCCTGCTTCGGCTTTGCGCAGGATGGGCGGCACCTGATGTGGGAAGGCGAGAATGTTGCCCGCCTGCGCCATGGCCATGACCTGCTGCACCCACGTATCGAGGTGCTGGACAACCCGCTGCTGGACAATGTGCAGCGTGAACGCATCCGCGAACGCCTGCATGAATGGCTCGACCGCCACGTGCGCGAGGTGCTGGCCCCCCTGTTCGCGGCACAGGCGGCAGTGCCTGACGACCCGATGCTGCGTGGCATCCTCCATCGCCTGATGGAGGATGGCGGCGTCACCATGCTGGCACGCGACGAGGCGCGTTCACGTGTCCTGCATGGGCATCTGGGGCGTCTGGGCATCCGTATGGGGCATCTCGCCCTGTTCATGCCCGCCCTGATGAAGCCACGCTGCATGCGGCTGCGTGCGATCCTGACCTGCGCGCATATGGAGACGGATATCCCCGAACTGCCTGCCGCCAGTGTCGTGTCCGTCCCTCACGACATGCTGCCTGCGACATTCATGGACCGCATGGGCTGGATGCGGGCCGGGCCGGTGCGTATCCGCGCCGATATCGCCGACAGGCTGGTGACGGAACTGACACGCCAGACGCGACATCATCCGGTGCCACTGTCGAATGCCCTTGCATCCCGCCTGAGCATCCGGCGCGACGCCATCCAGGCCGTGCTCAAGGGACTGGAAATCCATGTCCGGCCCACACGCCCATTGCACCCGGCGCAATTCGGCCCCCCTGCCCCCGCCATGCTGGTGGGACGCCTGCGCCGTGCCCCGGCCCATAGCCCGGCCCATGCGGCGGCGGCCACCGACATCCCGGGTCAGTCCCGCCGCCCCACACGGGGCCGCACGACCACAGGCGCACGCAAACATGCGTCCATGGCCGCCACGCAGCACAGGCAGGATCAGGCGGACCATCCCTTTGCCGTGCTGGCGGTACTAAGGGAACGACGGTCATGAGCCGCAAGGCCGCACGGGACAATGGTGGGCGGGAGGAAACGACACAAACGACGGCCCCACAGGCCCAGCGCCTTGACCTGTGGCTGTTTCATGCCCGTTTCGCGCGGAGTCGTAATGATTGCGCGGAATTCATCGCGGCGGGACAGGTGCGCATCAACCGCCAACGCACCGTAAAGGCCCATGCACAGGTGCATCCCGGCGATATCCTGACATTGCCAGCGCCGGATCGACGCAGCGTCATGGTCATCCGGGTGGCAGGCTTTGCCCGCCGCCGCGAAGGCGCATCGGCTGCACGGATGCTATATGACGTTATTCCAGAAATTGACGAAATGCAGCGCAAGTAACCCACGCGATCAGGGATTATTCATTTGTGGGCGTCTTTGACTTGCCACAATGGCAAAACCCTCTCATATCTTCGCCCATTCCGGATGAGGTTTTCTGCCCATTGCTGGCGCCCTCATCTCATGTCCCTGGCTGAAGATATACTGCTTTGGCCTGTAAATAATGATCGGAGATAGGCGATGACCTATGTGGTCACCGAAAACTGCATTCGCTGCAAATTCATGGATTGCGTCGAGGTTTGCCCCGTCGACTGCTTCTATGCAGGTGAGAACTTCCTGGTGATCAGCCCGGACGAATGCATCGACTGCGGCGTGTGCGAACCGGAATGCCCGGCCGAGGCAATCTTTCCCGACAGTGATGACCGTGCCACCGCATGGGCGGAAATCAATGCCAAATACGCAGGTGTATGGCCCAACATTACCCGCAAGGGCGATGCCCCCGCCGATGCGGAAGAATGGAAGGACAAGCCCAACAAGGCCGAACTGCTGTCGCCCGAACCGCACAAAAACTGATCCCGGCAACATCGTCCCATCAAAAAGGGCCGGCGAGGAAAATCCTCGCCGGCCCTTTTTTTGACCATTGCCCGGATACCCCAGGGGATATCCGGACCGGGCTGATATCGCTTAGCGCGACATCATGTTGATCGAGGTGTCATGCATGATGAAGATCGTGCCGCCAACCAGGATCAGAACCGTCACGACCGTAAAAGCAAAGGCCATGATGTTCCAGCGCTGTTCGGAAGAACCGTTCATATGCAGGAAGAAAATCAGGTGAACAACGATCTGCACCACGGCAAGGAGCGTGATCGCCCCCATGGTCCCGGACGGCGAGAACGTATGCGCCATCACCAGACCGAAGGCCGCAGCCGTCAGCAGAACAGAAATTACGAACCCGGTGAGGTAAGACCCTACACTCCCGTGGCTCTCACCCGCAGAGGATGTATGTGCATCAGCCATCAGACCACACTCATCAGATAGACAAAGGTGAAAACACAGATCCAGACAATGTCCAGAAAGTGCCAGAACAGGCTGAGGCAGGTAAGCTTGCCGATCATGCGCTCGTTCAGCTCGGTCTTGCCAGCCGTCTGGAACAGCAGGACCGCCATCCACAGCAGGCCGCAGGTGACATGCAGACCATGCGTGCCAACCAGCGTGAAGAACGACGACAGGAACGCACTGCGATCCGGGCCGTTGCCTTCGGCAATCATGTGAGAGAACTCACGGATTTCCATGAACAGGAAGCCCAGGCCCAGCAGGAAGGTAACCCCCAGCCAGACCCGCATCGTGCTGATCTTGTTCGCGTGTGCGGCGATCATGCCGAAACCGTAGGTGATGGAGCTGAACAGCAGGATCGCCGTTTCAATTCCGACACCAGACAGTTCAAAGACCTCATGACCGTTCGGTCCGCCGTTAAACTGGGTCCGCAGCACCGCGAACACAGCAAACAGCGTGCCGAAGATGATGCAGTCCGTCATCAGATACAGCCAGAACCCAAACACCACGGGAGATTCGTGGTGTTCTTCGTGGGCGTGGGCCGCATCAGCAGTAATATTATGCGCCATTATTCTGCTGCCTGTGCTGCCATAAGGTTGTGGGTATGCTCGTTTTCAATGCGGGCAACCTCGGAAACCGGCACATAGTAGTCGACATCGTTGTCGGACGAACGGGCGATCACCGTAGCGATGACACCAATCAGACCAACAGCAGCCAGCCACCAGATCCACCAGATAGCTGCAAAGCCAAGGATGAAGCTGAACGCACCGATCAGGAAACCACAGGCCGTGTTCTTCGGCATATGGATGGGCTGGTAATCAGCACCCGCAGAGCGCGTGTCGATACCGGCTTCCTTGTCATGGGCAAACGCATCGAGTTCATGAACAACCGGCAGAACCGCGAAGTTGTAGAACGGCGGCGGCGAAGACGTGGACCATTCCAGGGTACGAGCGTTCCAGGGATCGCCCGTCATGTCACGGTTTTCAGCCAGGTTACGATCACGGATCGAAACATACAGCTGCGTCAGCTGGCACACGATACCCAGGGCGATCAGGACCGCACCGAATTCCGCGATCAGCAGCCACGGATGCCATGCGGGGTTGTCGTAGTGGTTCATACGACGGGTCATGCCGTCGAAGCCCAGCACATACAGCGGCATGAACGCAAAGTAGAAGCCAACGAACCAGAACCAGAACGCCCGCTTGCCCCATGCTTCATTCAGCTTGAAGCCGAAAGCCTTGGGGAACCAGAAGTTCATCGCCGCGACGTAGCCGAAATACACACCACCGATAATCACGTTATGGAAGTGGGCGATAACGAACAGACTGTTATGCAGCACGAAGTCCGAAGCCGGGATCGCAAGCATAACGCCGGTCATGCCACCGATGGAGAAGGTGATCATGAAGCCGATGACCCAGTACATGGTCGCGTGGAATTCGACGCGGCCCTTATACATGGTGAACAGCCAGTTGAAGATCTTCACGCCCGTCGGGACCGCGATGACCATCGTCATGATGCCAAAGAACGCGTTGACGTTCGGGCCGGCACCCATGGTGAAGAAGTGGTGAACCCACACAACCAGCGACAGGACCATGATGGAGGCCGTGGCATACACCATCGTCTTGTAGCCGAACAGCGGCTTGCGGGAGAAGGTCTGGGTGATTTCAGAGAAGGCGCCAAAAGCAGGCAGCACCAGGATGTACACTTCGGGATGGCCCCAGCCCCAGATCACGCTCAGATAGAGCATCTGGTTGCCGCCACCATCATTGGTGAAGAAGTGCATGCCCAGGTAACGGTCAAGACCCAGCAGACCCATCGCAACGGTCAGGATCGGGAAGGCCACCATGATCAGCACGGTCGTGCAGAAGATGGTCCAGGTGAACACCGGCATCCGCATGTAATCCATGCCAGGCGCGCGCATCTTCACGATCGTCGCAAAGAAGTTCACACCCGTCAGAAGCGTGCCGACACCCGACAGCTGCACCGCCCAGATATAGTAATCAACACCGACGCCGGGGCTGAACTGCTGTTCGGACAGGGGGGGATACGCAAGCCAGCCGCACTGCGAGAACTCACCAATGAACAGCGAGACGTTGACCAGCAGGAAGCTGATGGTCGTCATCCAGAAGCTCAGTGTGTTCACGAACGGGAAGGCAACGTCGCGCGCACCGATCTGCAGCGGGACCACAATGTTCATCAGACCCTGCATGAACGCCATGGCCATGAAGAAGATCATGATCGTGCCGTGGGCGGAGAAGATCTGGTCATAATGGTGCGGCGGCAGATAACCGGGATTCCCGGCATAGGCCAGCGCAAGCTGCGTACGCATCATGATGGCGTCGGCAAAACCGCGGAACAGCGCAACCAGCGCAACCACGATATACATGACACCAATACGCTTGTGATCGACCGAGGTCAGCCACTCACGCCACAGGTAGCCCCATTTGCCGTAATAGGTGATCAGACCCAGAACGGCCAGTCCCGCAATCGCGGCACCGATGAAGGTCCCTACAAGGATCGGCACATCAATAGGAATGGCCGACCAGGTTAATTTTCCTAACATCTGTCCTATTCCTTCATATTCATGTCGGACATTGCGGACTGCTGCATGTGCAGCATCTTGCCGGTGCTCTTATCCATGACCATGCCGTTGTTGTACTTGGCAACGATATCGTCAAACAGAGTTGCATCGACATGCGAGAAGTACTCGACCGGGTTCGCCTCGCTCGGGGCGGCCAGCTTGGGATAGCTTGCGCTGTCCAGCTGCTCGGACGAAGCCTTCACCTTTTCCACCCACGCGCTGTACTGGTCCGCCGGCATTGCCAGCGCACGGAAACGCATGTCGGAGAAGCCGCGACCACTAAAGTTGGAGGATTCCCCCTGGAAATCGCCAGCTTCGTTCGCAATCAGGTGAAGCTGTGTCTGCATGCCCGCCATGGCATAGATCATGGTGCCAAGCTGCGGGATGAAGAACGAGTTCATCACGGAATCAGAGGTAATCCGGAAATCAACCGGCGTATTTACCGGCATCGCCATCTGGTTGACCGTGGCGATCCCTTCATCCGGATAGATAAAGAGCCACTTCCAGTCCAGAGCCACCACTTCGACATGGATCGGCTTGGTGTTCGCATCAGCCTCAAGCGGCTTGTACGGGTCCAACGAATGGCAGGTCTGGTAGGTCAGCACAGCCAGGAACAGAATGATCAGGCTGGGAACGGCCCAGATAATCACTTCGATCTTGTTGGAATGCGACCATTTCGGCAGGTACTCGGCCGAGGTATTGGACTGACGGTAATGCCAGGCAAATACCAGGGTCAGGATACACACCGGAATAACAACCAGCAGCATCGCAATGGTGGACGTCAGGATCAGGTTCTTTTCCTGAAGCCCGATCACACCCTTGGGGTTCAGCGTATCCCAGTCGCATCCTGCCAGGAGGGCTGCGGAGGACAAGCACATTAATTTCGATAATCTTGGCAAGATTTTTTTCTTCATCTCACGCCTCGTTGGTTTCGACATCACCCTATTTCGCTCACATCCTCGCTTCATCCACGGGCACTAACAACAACGGTCACGTTATACGCACGCCACGGGCCCTGCATCTGCATTCATGCAGGCAACAACGTCCCACAACAGCGACATCGCACCTTCGTCAACTCCCGAAAATCAAACATATGGTTTTTTTCGGTTTGCATCTGTCATGAGTTGGTTGCCGACCGGCTGACCATGATTTCGATCAATCCAGCCCATCAGATATCAATCCTGTTTTCTGTCAGGGCAGATCGGACCGGTAATCGCGATGCCGTCCTGTGTCTTGAAGCGTACCTTTTTCGTGCCGTATTCCCTTTCACATGTTTTCTCTATTCAAGGGTTATCCGACCTGAACCCCTTCATAAGCAAGCCTTCACATAATATTTCAATAGATTTCAATGTCGGGTAGATATATTTTTTTATCGCCTAAAAACAACGAATTAACTGTTTTTCTTGTCCATCACACTCTTGTCAACTAACTGTTTCTTATAATGAATAAGTCTTATTTCGAACATCGTTTGTTCCGAAATGCCCTGAAATGTTCCCGTCACGTTCATGACTCTTCCATATCGGGGGCCATAACACGAAAAAAGCCCGCCACTTCCGTGACGGGCCCATGCCTGAGTCTTTCGCGCCCGGCATCCCCGCATACATAATCAGGGGGCGGACAATGATCGTGCGCAGGAACCTCAGTCGTTATTGTTGCTACGCACACCCATGAACTGCAACATGAACTGGAACAGGTTGATAAAGTTCAGATACAGCGCCAGCGCATCATAAACCGAACGACGGGCGGCCATCTCCGGCCCCTCATAGGCTGCGTACTGCTGATAGGTGAACTTGATGCGCTGCGTATCGAACATGGTCAGCCCGACAAACAGCAGGACACCAACAACGCTGTAGAGGAAATAAACGGCCGGGCTGTGCAGGAACATGTTCACGAGTCCGGCGATCACCAGCCCGAACAGCCCCATCATCAGGAACGACCCGAAACGGGTAAGGTCGGAACGTGTCGTATATCCCCAGATCGACATCGTGGCGAAGGTTGCCGCCGTGATGAAGAACACGCGGGTGATCGAAACCCCGGTGAACACCAGGAAGATATTGGCCAGGCTGCACCCCATCACGCCACAGAACAGCCAGAACAGCCCCTGCACCGCCTGCAACGACAGCCGGTTCACACCGAACGACATCACCAGCACGAATCCCAACGGAGCAATCATCGCCAGCATACCCAGCCCGGTGGGGCGCACGGCGTTGCCCGCCGGCGTTTCCACCACCTGATAGAACAGGGTCTGCAACGCGGCATTATGGGCGATCAGGTAAGCCACCAGACCTGTCAGCACCAGCCCCGAAGTCATCCAGTTATAAACGCGCAACATATAGGCGCGCAGTCCCATATCAATGGAACTGGCAGCACCATTTGCCGTGGGTCTGGCAAAAGTTCGCGAATCCGGGCCAAAAGCCATTTCAAGTTTCCTTCATCCACGTCATGCGAACGTGTCATCCCTGAATGTTGGGGCATCCTATAGAGGCTTCAAGAACGTTCGCGTGGCCAACACATTAAAAGATGGCAACACATGCCCCTTGTCCGGGCATGATAGCCGGTAAAGGTCACAGCGCCATAGATACGTACAGTAGTATATAGTACAACCTAGCATCATCTGGCCCGGGATGCGGGACAATAATCCCCCATGGCCCGATATGGCTGGCATTTCCATTCCACCTGACCTGATGGGGCCGCCTGATGAGACTTTTCATTGCCCTGGGGATTCCCCATCCACTTTCCACCCGGCTTGCAACACTGCGCGGCAGCCTGGCCGAGGTGAACTGGGTGCCCCCCGAAACCTACCACCTGACGCTGCGCTTCATCGGGGAGGTTACGGACCGCCATATGATGGAGGACATCCATCATGCATTGTCGGCCATCCATGCCCCTGCGTTCGACCTCCTTGCCGATGCGCCCGGCCTGTTTGAACGTCCCGGCGCACCGGCGACCCTGTGGATGGGAATCGTACGCAACGACTCCCTCCTCCATCTCCAGCGCAAGGTGGATACCGCGATGCGGCGTGTCGGGTTGGGTGAACGGCACCGACGGTTCGTTCCACATATTACCCTGGGGTCGATCCCCTACCCCGATGCGACCCGTCTGGCGACATGGCTGGGACGTCATGCGATGGTTGGGGGCGATGCGACCGCCATCCGCACCTTCTCCCTCTACAGGTCACTGCGGGGAAAGGAATCCCCCGCCTATGAAGTGCTTGAGGATTACGACCTGAGTCCCTGACGCAAAGTTGCATCACTTTCGAAACAGATGACCGCGCGATACCGCGTGGTCACATTTTATACGAATATATGAAATACGATATTGGCATATAAAGTTGCCGACACATGACATGCCACCTGCGACGAATATAAAAAATATCCTTTTAAAACAGTGAGATGTCAAAATATTACATACGGTTCATCTTGTATGAATCATTGCTTATGCGACAGCTTGTTCACAACTTAGTGAACTCGAACACTAAAATGTCAGAAGACGTATGTAATCCCGCCGGTATGTTCGGATGAAACGGACTACCTGCTTTTTCTCCCTGTCGAAGGCCGGTTTTTCAATCCCTTGGGGACGTGTAGTGACTGGGGCCGGATTTATGGCCCCGCTTCTGCCCCTGGATATGAAAAGCGCCCTCCGGCGGAAAGTTGCAGCGGCGGCGTCCCGAATTCGAAACCGTTAGTTTTCTGAGGACATCACATATGATTTCTGCCGTTTTCGGAAAAAGACGTTCTCTGAGCAGAACGCTTACAGCCGGAACGATATGTGCGGCTCTCGTCTCCGGCTACGCCAACATGGCATTTTCCGCTGATGAGGGTCAGGGCCAGACGGGCGAAGCGATCATCCATGCGGATGATCATCCCGGTAACTGGATGACCTATGGTCGCACATATTCTGAACAGCGTTACAGCCCGCTGGATCAGATCAACCGTTCCAATGTCGGAAACCTCAAGCTGGCCTGGTATCTGGATCTCGATACCAACCGTGGCCAGGAAGGCACGCCCCTGGTTGTTGATGGCGTCATGTATGCCACCACCAACTGGAGCATGATGAAGGCGATCGACGCCGCCACCGGCAAGCTGCTGTGGTCGTATGACCCGCGCGTGCCAGGCAACATCGCCGACAAGGGCTGCTGCGACACCGTCAACCGCGGTGCGGCGTACTGGAATGGCAAGGTCTATTTCGGCACGTTCGACGGTCGCCTGATCGCCCTGGACGCCAAGACCGGCAAGCTGGTCTGGAGCGTGAACACCATCCCCCCCGAAGCCGAACTCGGCAAGCAGCGTTCCTATACGGTTGATGGCGCTCCGCGCATCGCCAAGGGCCGCGTGATCATCGGTAACGGTGGTTCCGAATTCGGTGCCCGTGGCTTTGTCACCGCGTTCGACGCGGAAACCGGCAAGGTTGACTGGCGCTTCTTTACGGTTCCCAACCCCAAGAACGAGCCCGATCACGCAGCATCCGACAGCGTGCTGATGAACAAGGCCTACCAGACCTGGAGCCCGACCGGCGCCTGGACCCGTCAGGGCGGCGGCGGCACCGTATGGGATTCCATCGTCTATGATCCCGTGACCGACCTGGTCTACCTTGGCGTGGGTAACGGCTCTCCTTGGAACTACAAGTACCGTTCCGAAGGCAAGGGCGACAACCTGTTCCTGGGCAGCATCGTCGCGCTGAAGCCTGAAACCGGCGAATATGTCTGGCATTTCCAGGAAACGCCGATGGACCAGTGGGACTTCACCTCGGTTCAGCAGATCATGACGCTTGACCTGCCGATCAATGGTGAAACCCGCCATGTCATCGTGCATGCGCCGAAGAATGGCTTCTTCTACATCATCGACGCCAAGACCGGCGAGTTCATCTCCGGCAAGAACTACGTCTATGTGAACTGGGCCAGCGGCCTTGATCCGAAGACGGGTCGTCCGATCTATAACCCCGACGCGCTGTATACGCTTACGGGCAAGGACTGGTACGGCATTCCGGGCGATCTGGGCGGACACAACTTCGCAGCGATGGCCTTCAGCCCCAAGACGGGCCTGGTCTATATCCCGGCGCAGCAGGTTCCGTTCCTGTACACCAACCAGAAGGGCGGCTTCCTGGCCCATCCCGACAGTTGGAACCTTGGCCTTGACATGAACAAGGTCGGTATCCCCGACTCTCCCGAAGCGAAGGCTGCCTTCGTCAAGGATCTGAAGGGCTATATCCTGGCATGGGACCCGCAGAAGCAGGCCGAAGCGTGGCGCGTTGACCACAAGGGCCCGTGGAACGGTGGTATCCTGGCGACTGGTGGCGATCTGCTGTTCCAGGGGCTGGCGAATGGTGAATTCCATGCGTATGACGCCACGAACGGCACGGACCTGTTCCACTTTGCAGCGGATAGCGGCATCATCGCACCGCCTGTGACCTACCTTGCCAAGGGCAAGCAGTATGTTGCGGTTGAAGTGGGCTGGGGCGGCATCTATCCGTTCTTCCTTGGTGGCCTTGCGCGCACCAGCGGCTGGACGGTCAACCACTCCCACGTGATTGCATTCTCGCTCGACGGCAAGGGTGGTCCGCTGCCGAAGCAGAACGACCAGGGCTTCGTGCCAGTCAAGCCGCCTGAGAAGTTCGATGCAAGCCGCACCGATAACGGCTACTTCCAGTTCCAGACCTATTGCGCGGCCTGCCATGGCGATAACGCCGAAGGTGGTGGTGTGCTGCCTGATCTGCGCTGGTCCGGTTCCATCCGCCACACCGATGCGTTCTACAATGTTGTTGGTCGCGGTGCGCTGACCGCATACGGCATGGATCGCTTTGACGGCAACATGAACCCGAACGAGATCGAGGATATTCGCCAGTTCCTGATCAAGCGTGCGAATGAAACCTACCAGCGGGAAGTTGATGCGCGGAAGAACGCAGCCGGTATCCCCGAGCAGCTGCCGTAAACCCGCTTTTTTTAATTTTTCGCATCAACGCGACGCATGATGGTGAACATAATGATCAACAGGCTTAAGGTGACTTTCGGCGCGGCAGCGCTTAGTCTGCTGGCTGGCACGGCATTGGCGCAGACGCCCGATGCCGAGCTGGTCCAGAAAGGGGCATATGTCGCAAGGCTGGGTGACTGCGTGGCATGTCACACGGCCCTGCATGGAACGGCGTATGCCGGCGGGCTTGAAATCAAGAGCCCGATCGGGACGATTTATTCGACCAACATCACCCCCGATCCCACATATGGTATCGGCCGCTACACCTACGAGGAATTTGACGAAGCCGTTCGTCATGGCATCCGCAAGGATGGTTCCACGCTGTATCCGGCGATGCCCTATCCTTCCTTCTCCCGCATGACGAAGGACGATACCCGCGCGCTGTATGCATATTTCATGCATGGCGTGCAGCCGGTGGCGCAGCCGGACAAGCAGCCCGAGATTTCGTGGCCGATGTCCATGCGCTGGCCGCTGTCGATCTGGCGTATGATGTTCTCCCCCTCGCCCAAGGATTTCACGCCGGCCCCCGGTACGGATCCCGAGGTTGCACGGGGCGAATATCTTGTGACGGGTGCCGGGCATTGCGGTGCGTGTCATACCCCGCGTGGCTTTGCCATGCAGGAAAAGGCGCTGGATGCGTCGGGTGGTCCCGACTTCCTGTCCGGTGGCGCACCGATCGACAACTGGGTCGCCCCCAGCCTGCGCAACGACCCGAACGTGGGTCTGGGCCGCTGGTCTGAGGATGACATCTATCTGTTCCTGAAGTCCGGTCGTATCGACCATTCGGCCGTCTTTGGCGGAATGGGCGATGTCGTGGCATGGAGCACGCAGTACTTCACCGATGACGACCTGCATGCCATCGCCAAATACCTGAAGAGCCTGCCGCCGGTTCCACCGTCACAGGCCCCCTACAGCTATGACGCGACCACGGCGAACACGCTGGCTTCGGGCAACATTTCCAGCATCCCGGGCGCAGATACCTACGTCAAGGAATGCGCCATCTGTCACCGTAACGATGGTGGTGGCGTGCCGCGTATGTTCCCGCCGCTGGCTGGGAACCCGGTTGTCGTGACCGACGACCCGACGTCGCTGGTGAACGTGATCACGCATGGTGGCGTCCTGCCGCCGAGCAACTGGGCACCGTCCGCCGTGGCGATGCCGGGCTACAGCAAGTCGCTGTCGGCACAGCAGATCGCGGACGTCGTCAACTTCATCCGCACCAGCTGGGGCAACAAGGCGCAGGGCACCGTCACTGCCGCCGACGTTACCAAGCTGCGCGATACGGGGGCTCCGGTCTCCAGCGCAGGCTGGAACTCCACCAGCAGCGGATGGCTTGTCTTCCAGCCGCAGCCTTACGGCCATGGCTGGACGTTTGCGCCGCAGACGCACACGGGTGTGGACAACGCACAGTAAAACTGATCGGCCCCATACCGATCATGACTACCAGGGACCGCCGCAGACCATGTCTGCGGCGGTTTTCTTATGCGTGCTGATCGTCCACACTGCACCGACACAGATCACCATGAAGATGGGAGGCCCCATGCAACGCATTGTCGTCCTGACGGGCGCCGGGATCAGCCAGGAGTCCGGTCTTCAGACCTTTCGCGGCGAAGACGGATTGTGGAATCATGAACGGATTGCCGATATCTGCACACCCGAAGGGTTCACGCGTGACCCCATGCGGGTGGATCGATTCTATAATGGTTTGCGGGCCGGGCTGGCTGATGTGCAGCCAAATGCGGCCCACAGGGCCCTTGCCCATATGGAGGAATGCGCCGCCACCGGCAGGTGGGACGGCGAAATCCTGATCGTCACACAAAATATCGACGACCTGCATGAACGCGCGGGCAGCCGGGATGTCGTGCATATGCATGGGGAACTGATGCGGGTACGCTGCACCGCCTGCGGGGCCACCCCATCATGGCATGCCGACTGCCTGCCACAGACGCCCTGCCCGGCCTGCCATCGGCCCCAATTACGGCCCGATATCGTCTGGTTCGGGGAAATCCCCTATCACATGGACCGGATCGCGGCGGCGTTGCAGGCATGTGACCTGTTCGTGGCCATCGGCACGTCGGGCGTGGTCTATCCTGCCGCAGGATTTGTGCAGCAGGCCAGCCCCCATGCCGACACCATGGAATTCAATCTTCAGCCTTCTGCGGGGACGGACCTGTTCGATCAAACGGTGCTTGGCCCCGCCACAAAAACGGTGTCACGATGGGTGCGCGACGTGACCGGAACATGACAGAACATATGACACCCCCCACGGATGCCGGGGCGCTGGAACGTCTGGTAACGGAAATCCGGGCCTGCACCACCTGTGCCAACGTCCTGCCATTGGGGCCACGCCCCATCCTGCACGTCTCCCCAACCGCGCGCATCCTGATCGCAAGCCAGGCGCCCGGCACCCGTGTTCATGAAACGGGACAGTCCTTTAACGATGCATCTGGCGACCGGTTACGGGGATGGCTGGGCATTGATCGGGCGACCTTTTACGACTCAGCACGCATCGCCATCATGCCCATGGGCATGTGCTATCCCGGCCGCCTGCCAAAGGGGGGCGATTGCCCGCCACGTCGCGAATGCGCCCCCTTATGGCGTGAGCGGGTACTGGCCCTGATGCCCGATATCCGCCTGACGCTGCTGGTCGGATCCTATGCGCAGAACCATGTTCTGGGGCCGGGCAAGGTAGAAGATCGCGTGCGCCATTACCGTGATTACCTGCCCCGTTTTTTTCCCCTTCCACATCCTTCGTGGCGGACAGGCGCGTGGGAACGCCGCAGCCCATGGTTTGGCACGGATGTCCTGCCTGCCCTGCGCAGGGAGGTGCATGCGTTCCTGTAAGGGCGACAATCTGAAAATGAACAAGGGTCTGGCAACAGAGATCATGGTTGCACGCGACCATTTCCCCTGTGGGGATCAGTGCATCAGTTGCACGATGTTATGCGCCATTGAGAGGACCACGCCCTGCACGCCTGAAATCAGGATCTGTACCCCGATCGACAGCAGGATCAATGCCACAAGGCGCGAGACAATACGCGTCCCGGTTGTCCCCAGCAGGCCCATCAACTGCTCGGCATAGGCGTAGGCAACCCAGATGATGCATGCAACGGCCAGGGCCGCAGCGGACAGGATGCCATAGAACATGACCGTGCTGACACCTGCCGAGCCTTCGGAACTCAGCGCGATGGCCACAGCAATGGTGCCCGGCCCGACGGTAAAGGGCATCGTCAGCGGAAAGAACGCCAGTTCCATGCCATTCGAACGCGCGGCACTCAGCCCGCCCTGACTGGCCTGCGCCTGCTTGCGTGCTTCTTCGGTTTCTGGGGCCTGTAACAACGCCCATGCCCGCACCGCCACCACCAGGCCACCCGCAATGCGCAACGCATTGATCGTAATGCCGAAGAAGGACAGGATTGTCCCCCCCATCCAGATGGAAGCAATCATCAGCATGGCGGAATAGAATGCCACGGTCCGCGCCAGCGCCAGACATTCCGCCCGGCTGCGCCCGTCCGTGACCTGCGCGAAAATCAGCGCCGCCCCCAACGGGTTGACGATGGAAAACAGCGCCGGGAACGCCATCAGGAACGCCCCGGATGCACTGGTCAAGCCGATAGGAACGCTCAGATGGCTCAGGACATCATGGGAAACGGCCACGCTTCATGCCTTCTTTCGGCTTGCACTGGTTGTCAACACGCCAGGCAGACTTTGCCTGCACTTATCCCCGGGGGAGAAGGAACGAAATGGATTCCTTTGCGCAGACAGGGCTTATCCGCTGATACATGCCATATCTACCCCTAGTTATGCATGAGCGATTGCAGCAGACGCGCATCATTCGGGCGTGCGCACAGGTAGAAAGTCTCCATTCCCGGAGAATGGGCCTTCTGCGCCGAAACCGGCAATGGCCAGGCCGTCAGTCCCAAATCGTTATAAACCGGCAGGAACATCGCCCCCACACACCAAAAGGCGGGCTGGCGCCCCTCCTGCACCGCCAGGTCGCGCAACCACCATATGGCGGAGACGCAATCTTCTGCATTGCCTGCGGGATCGCCCAGCCCGATCAGGAATGTCCCGCGCCGCACGAACGGCAGCAACGCCTGCCCCCGCGCGCCGACGATCAGGCCCGATGGCCGCCACGCCGCGCCCACCGCGTCGATCGCATGGTCCAGCATGTGATAACGGGCCTGACCCTGCGCATCCCATGGGACAATGGCAATACGTCCCGGCCGGATCAGGCGCATGATCATCAACAATCCCAACATGACCGCCAGCCCCATTGTCCAGCGCCCAACCCCGGACGAAGACGCGAACAGCATGATTTCCCACCAGCTTCCGCCCAGCGCGTCATGCGGCCCGGCACAGGCCAGCACGACCACGCATGCGATCAGCAGCAGCAGTGACATGACCGTGGGAAAGGACAAAGGCTCACTCAGCACGCGGGCATGACGGTAATAGGAATTGCGAAACGGTGCGATCAGGATCGCAACCAGCGCCATCAGGGCCGGGATCAGCAGTGGCGACCCCCGTAACAGCGTCAATCCCGCCGCCGCCGCCAGCAGGCCCAGCGTGACCTTCCATGCCAACGTCACGCGCTGTGACAGGCCAATGGCCAGCCCGATCAGCGCAACGCCAATCAGCGACAGCAGGTAATCCCCCGCCATGCCGAACAGCGTATGCAGCCACCCGGCGGCATTGTCCCATGTTTCGGGATCAAGGATCGTCAGCGCGATCAGCACCCCGCCACACAGCGAGACCGCCCCGGTAGCCACGGCGACGGAAAAATCTGCCTCGCTCTCCCGGATAACGACACTTGGGCGTGTGGTACGCGGCCCGCGCGCGGGGCTGTCGCCACCGGCCTTGCGCGACAGCAGCACCGCATCGCCACGCAGGAACAGTTCGTGCCCCGCAAACATCACACCAGCAAGGAACAGCGGAATGATATAGTAGAACAGGCGAAAAATCAGGATGGCGGTAATGATGCGCGGTTCAGGCATATACCCCCCCAGCGCCAGCATCATTGCCCCGTCAAAGACACCCAGCCCCCCGGGGACACTGGCCACCAGCCCCGCCGTATAGGACGCGATATAGATCGCAAGGAAAACGCCATAACCCAGCCCCGGCGCATCGGGAAGGAAGATGTAGGCAATGCCCGCCGTCGCCGCCACCTCGGCCGCGGAAACCACCGTCTGCGCCACCGCCATGGCAGAGGATGGAAACGTAATGGTCCACCGCCACAACGTGACCTCGTTCAGGCATCGGCCCAGCAGGATATACCCCCCCACGCCCCCCCACAGCAGCAGGCCCACCGCCTCCAGCAGCAGATGGGGCACGTGGGCGCCCACCACCGGCACCATTTCCGGTTCCCACAGCAGGACACCACCGATCAGGACCGCCGCCCCCAGTAAATAAGTCGCGGAGCAGAACGCAATGATCTGCGCGACCTCCAGCGGGCGCAGGCCCCAGTTGCCATACAGGCGGAACCTTACGGCAGCCCCCGAAATGGCTGAAAAGCCAAGGTTGTGCGACAGGACATACGAACAGAATGCGGCAAAGGCGGTGCGCCGGAACGGCATCGTGCGCCCGATCTGGCGCACCGCCAGCCAGTCGTAGAACGACAGCACGACATAGGACAGGACGGTCATGCCCGCCCCAGTCCACAGGGTCGCCGCCGGAATCCCCACCAGCGCGTGACGGATATCAGCCCAGTGCAGGTGGCGCATTTCACGCTGCACCACGATGATTGCGGCGACCATCAGCACCAGCCCCATGGCATGGGGAAGGTGCCGCACCCATTTGCGCCAGCCCGTTACCTCTTTTCCTTCAGCACAGGGGCATGGCCTGGGCGGATGTGACGGGGGAAAGCCCGGCGTCACGGAAAATATGGTCCCATGGGACGCGATACCCCCGGCATGCCTACGATTGGGCGGCCTGCGGCACGCTGCGGGTCAGGGCGGCCTCGATCAGGGCGACGGTTTCGCCGCCACCGTAAAGTGCGATGAAAATCCCGAAACGCGGCCCTTCCTTCTGTCCAAGAAGCACTTCGTAAAGGCAGCCGAACCAGCTCCGCAGCGGCTCGAACCCATGGCGCTTGCCGATTTCGAACACCAGGTTCTGGTAATCGTCGGGCGTGGCGGTGGCCGCATCCATCCCGCGCAGGGCTTCCGCCAGATCCGACAGGGCAGCGCGTTCCTTGCCTTCAGGCGCGCGGTACTGCTTCGTCGGCCGGACGAAATCCGCGTAATAGACGATGGCGTGATCCACCAGCCGGGCCAGCATGGGATCGCGCGCGGGCGTGGCGTCGGCATCGTAACGCTGGATGAACTTCCACAACACATCCGGCGTTTCGGCATTGGCCACGCTGGCGAGGTTGAGCAGCATGCCGAACGTGATCGGGCTGCCTGCATCATCGGGGACATGACCGGCATGGATGAACCAGGCCGGGTTGGTCCACAGGGCCGGGTCCTGCGCCTGCTGCGCCGTGCGGGCGCGCGTGACGTTGGCGAGGTATTCGTCCGTCGCCTTGGGGATCACATCAAAAAACAGCCTCTTCGCACGCTGCGGGGCGTTGAACATATACTGCCCCAGGCTTTCGGGCGGGGCATAGCGCAACCATTCCTCCACCGAGATGCCATTGCCCTTGGACTTGGAAATCTTCTGCCCGTTTTCATCAAGGAACAGTTCATAGGTCAGGCCCGCCGGCGCGCGACCGCCAAGGATGCGGCAGATCCTGCCCGACAGGCGCACACTGTCGATCAGGTCCTTGCCTGACATTTCGTAATCAACACCCAGCGCATACCACCGCATGGCCCAGTCGGCCTTCCACTGCATCTTGGCATGGCCACCCGTGACGGGGGTCTCGAACGTCTCCCCTTCCTCATCGGTCCAGCGCACGGTGCCTGCGACCGGGTCGATCGCATCCATGCGCACCTGCATCACCTGCCCGGTGCGCGGATGGATCGGCAGGACGGGGGAATAGGTGGCGCGCCGTTCCGCACCCAGCGTGGGGGCGATGACGGCCACGATCTCGTCATGCACCTCCAGCACACGCTTCAGCGCGGCATCGAAACGCCCGCCTTCGTAATAGGTGGTGGAGGAGGCGAATTCGTAATCGAAACCAAAACTGTCGAGGAAGGCCTGAAGCCGTGCATTATTATGGGCCGCAAAGGATTCATGCGTCCCGAACGGATCGGGCACACGCGACAGCGGCTTGCCGATGAACTGACGCAGCATGTCCTGATTGGGGACGTTGTCGGGCACCTTGCGCAGGGCGTCCATATCATCGGAAAACGCCAGCAGGCGCGTCGGCTTTCCGGTGATGGCGGTAAAGGCCTGGCGAACCCACGATGTGCGCGCGACCTCGCCAAACGTGCCGATATGCGGCAGCCCCGACGGCCCGTAGCCCGTTTCCAGCAGGACGGGGCGATCGGCGCTGACGGGCCTGTCACCGACATGGGACGCAAGTTTTGCGGCTTCCTCGAAAGGCCATGCCTTGGGCAGCGGAGAGGAGGGAATGCGATACTGTTCTGACATGGGGCCAAAAGCTATGAATTGCGGAAGGGCGGGTCAATCGTCACCTTACACCATAATCCGCGCCAAAGATAACTTCCGTTACACGCAACAGGCGACATCCGCACGCATGTGCCCTATATGTTCACGATCATGACAGCCATCCCGTCCCTGCCGGATACCGCGCCTGCCCTGATTGTCCGACACGACACCTGTTCCGTCCTGACACCCGACGGCGAGATCTTGTCGCTGTCGCATGAGGACGTGCGGCGCGAACTCCGGCATTGGCCCGCCCCGGTGGTCATCCATGCCCCCGCCACCGCGCGCAGGCTCGACCTGCCGCCCCCGGGACAGCCCACACCATGGCTGGACCTGCTGGAACTGTTCGCCTTCGCCATGCCTGCACGAACGGTCCCGCCCACGGTGCGCGGACTGGCACGTGCCCTCGATTTCCCGCGCGCCCAGGTCGAGGGGGCAGAAGCAGACCTGCTGATGGACATGGCGGCCGAACTGCTCGAACGCATCGCACGCCAACATGATGGCCCCCATGGCCCGATGATGGCGGCACTGGCGTTCAAGATGCGCCAGATGGGATGGGCCTGGGGCGACAGCGTGTGCCACGCCCTGCATGTCGGCGCGACCTTTCCCCCCGAACCGCTCCAGCCCAATGACGCCATCCGGGTATGGCGCACCCTGCCAAAGTGGGAGGATACAGCCCCACGGCCGCCACCCGGCCCGCATCCCGTCACCCCGGCGGAGGCCCGCGCACGACTGGGCGAAATCCTCGGCCCCAACGCGCGAACCCGTGCGGGACAGGCCGATTTCGCCGATGTCGCCACCGCCGCCTTTGCCCCGCGTGCGCAGCGCGGCGCACCGCACATGGTCCTGGCAGAGGCAGGGACCGGCACGGGCAAGACGCTGGGCTATATCGCGCCATCAAGCGTATGGGCCAGGCGTAACGACGCGGCGGTGTGGATCAGCACCTATACGCGCCACCTGCAACGCCAGATCGAATCGGAACTGGCGCGGCTGTATCCCGAACCCGCCGTGCGCCGCGAACATGTGGTGATCCGCAAGGGACGGGAAAATTACCTGTGCCTCCTCAACATGGAAGAATCGGTCAATATCGCCCTGTCGCGCGGCCCCAAGGCGGCAGGGGCGATGATCGGACTGTGCCTGATCGCGCGCTGGGCAATGCAAAGCGCGGATGGCGACATCGCGGGTGGCGACCTGCCCGGATGGTTTGGCGACCTGTTCGGGCGTGGCCTGCTGGCGGGGATCGCGGACCGGCGGGGGGAGTGCATCCACGGCGCATGCCCGCATTACCAGCGCTGCTTTGTCGAACATTCCATCCGCCGCGCCCGCACGGCCGACCTGGTGATCGCAAACCATGCCCTCGTCATGTCACAGGCGGCATGGCATGCCCTCGACGGGGCCGGCACCAGCAACGAGGACAATATCCCCACGCGTTATGTCTTTGACGAGGGGCACCACCTGATGGATGCCGCCGACAGCGCGTTTTCCACCGAACTGTCCGGGCTGGAGGCCGCCGAACTGCGCCGTTGGCTGCTGGGCGCCGAAGGGGCGCGATCACGTGCGCGCGGGCTGAAGCGGCGGCTCGATGACCTCGTGGTCGGCATGCCCCAGCTTGAGACCCCGCTTGATGCCGCCCTGATGGCCGCCCATGCCCTGCCCGCCCCCGGCTGGTCCGCCCGCCTGGCCGAGTCCGATACGCAGCCGCCTGACGACGATCCCCAGCCCGAATCACCGGCCCTGCCACCGCAGGCCGCCATGCCCGAAAGGATTGAAGAACCGGTCCTGTCGAACCCGACCGAAGCCCTGCTGCTGCTATTGCGCAGGCAGGCGCTGGCACGCACGCATGGCGGCCCAGCCTCCCCCCGGCGTGGCGCGGTGGAATGTGACCTTCATCCCGTGCCCGAACCCCTTGTCGAGGCCGCGCGCACGCTGGCACGGGCGCTTGAACGGCTGATTACCCCCCTGCGCACGCTGGTCAGCCGACTTGGGGAGCGGCTGGAGGATGATTCGGATACGCTGGACAGCGGGTCACGCGAACGGATCGAGGCCGCAATCCGCGCCATCCGCAAACGCGCGCTGGCACGGCTTGATGGCTGGGCCGCGATGCTGGGGGCGGTGGGCACGGAACATGCCACCGAACCGGGACAGGTGCCGCAATATATCGACTTCATCCGCCTTGACCGACGTGAAGGCCAAAAACCTGGCGAGCGTGACGTGGGGCTTTATCGCCACTGGCTGGACCCCACCATTCCCTTTTCCGCCGTGCTGGCCGCCCCGGCGCATGGGCTGCTGGTGACATCGGCCACCCTGCGTGATGAAAACGACACCACGAACCACGAAGAGGCCGAACGCGCGTGGGAGGCGGCGGAAGCGCGTTCGGGGGCGGCACACCTGCCCATGCCCGCGCTGCGCGCCTCACTGGCCAGTCCGTTCGATTACCGGGCACAGAGCCGCGCCTTCATCATCACCGATGTGGCCCATGACGATCCGGCCTCGCTGGCGGGGGCATACCGCACCCTGTTCGAGGCTTCGGGGGGTGGGGGGCTGGGGCTATTCACGGCGATATCACGATTGCGCGACGTTCATGCGCGCCTGGCTGGGCCGCTGGAAATGGCGGGGTTGCCGCTTTATGCGCAACATGTGGACCCGATGGATAACGCGACGCTGGTGGATATTTTCCGCAGCGAACACAATTCATGCCTGCTGGGGACAGACGCCATGCGTGACGGCGTGGATGTGCCCGGACAGGCCCTGCGTCTGGTTGTCTTTGAACGCGTGCCATGGCCGCGTCCCGATATCCTGCATCGTGAACGACGCATCCATCTGTCGGGTGGGGCGCCATCGCGATATGATGACCGCATCGCGCGCCTGCGCCTGCGTCAGGCCTTTGGTCGCCTGATCCGTAGCGAAACGGATCGTGGAGTCTTTGTCCTGCTGGACCGGCGCACCCCGTCGCGCCTTCTTTCCGCGTTCCCGCCAGGGGTCGCGGTCCACCGCATGGGACTGGCCCATGCGGCGCGAGAGATCACACGGTTCCTTCAAACCGGTGACGGGACGTCAGACACCCCGCCAGCGCCGTGATCCTTCGGCAAGCCCGCGAAGGCTTACAGCGGCTTGAGGTTGCTTGCCGCTGCCTTGCCGCGTTCCATCGTGATGTCGTAGCTGACAGCCTGATTCTCATCGAGGCCACGCAGGCCCGCCGCCTGCACTGCGGTGATGTGCACGAACACGTCCTTGCCACCATCGTCAGGCATAATGAATCCAAAACCCTTGGTCGCGTTGAACCACTTAACTTTTCCGGTTGCCATAGCCGATATACTCTCCTGCGCCTCTTTGCCGGTCCCAATACCGGGAATTCGGGCTCTCGCCTTTACGGTCATGAAAAAAACAGGGCATCCGGAAAAAACACCCAGTCGGATTTCACGTCGTTCGTGCTGTCTATAGGGGCAGCATGAATAGCTGCCCCTTGTCAAATCGCATCTCTAAAAAAAATGCCCCCGGACATAAAAAAAGGGGGAAGACGGACATGCCGCCTTCCCCCTCTTTCGCGTTTCCGCAGGGTCTGGGAAACGGGGCGGGCGATCCCGGCCGGAAACCGCCCTGCCCCCTTTCCGGGGTGGAATGGATCAGAAATCCATGCCGCCCATGCCACCCATGCCGCCCATTCCGCCTTCCGGCATCGCGGGGGCCTTCTTTTCCGGACGCTCCGCCACCATCGCTTCGGTGGTGATCAGCAGGCCCGCAACCGACGCTGCATCCTGCAGGGCGGTACGAACGACCTTCATCGGGTCGATGATGCCAGCCGCGACGAGGTCCTTGTAGGTACCTTCCTGCGCATCGAAACCATATGCATAGGTTTCGTTTTCCAGCACCTTGCCAGCGATGACCGCACCGTCTTCGCCTGCATTGTGGGCGATCTGGCGCAGCGGGGCCTGCAGGGCCTTGCGGATGATGTCCGCACCGACGCGCTGGTCCTCGTTGTGGAAATGCAGGTGAGCCAGCGTCGTGGACGCACGCGCCAGCGCCGTACCACCACCGGGAACGATGCCTTCTTCAACCGCGGCGCGGGTCGCATGCAGCGCGTCATCGACGCGATCCTTGCGTTCCTTCACCTCGACCTCGGTCGAACCACCGACGCGGATCACGGCAACACCACCGGCCAGCTTCGCCAGGCGTTCCTGCAGCTTTTCACGGTCGTAATCGGACGTGGTTTCCTCGATCTGCGCACGGATCTGGCTGCAACGGCCCTTGATGGCCTCGCCTTCGCCCGCACCCTCGACGATCGTGGTGTTTTCCTTGTCGATATGCACCTTCTTGGCGGTGCCCAGCATGTTCAGCGTGACGCTTTCGAGCTTGATGCCCAGGTCTTCGCTGATGACCTGGCCACCGGTCAGGATCGCGATATCCTCAAGCATCGCCTTGCGGCGATCACCAAAGCCCGGTGCCTTCACCGCAGCAATCTTCAGGCCGCCACGCAGCTTGTTGACCACCAGGGTCGCCAGCGCCTCGCCATCGACGTCTTCGGCGATGATCAGCAGCGGACGGCCCGACTGCACCACGGCCTCAAGCAGCGGCAGCATCGGCTGCAGCGACGACAGCTTCTTTTCGTGGATCAGGATATAGGGGCTGTCCAGATCGACAGTCATCTTCTCCGCGTTCGTCACGAAATACGGGGAGATGTAGCCGCGATCGAACTGCATGCCCTCGACAACGTCGAGTTCGGTGTGCAGGCCCTTCGCTTCCTCGACGGTGATCACGCCCTCGCTGCCGACCTTCTGCATGGCCTGCGAGATCATTTCGCCGATTTCCTTTTCGCCATTGGCGGAAATCGTGCCGACCTGCGCCGTTTCGGCAGGCGTCGTGATCTTCTTGGTGTTCTTCTTCAGTTCCTCGACAACCGCACCGACGGCCTTGTCGATACCGCGCTTGAGGTCCATCGGGTTCATGCCGGCGGCAACGGCCTTGGCGCCTTCGCGCACGATCGCCTGCGCCAGGACGGTCGCGGTGGTCGTGCCGTCACCGGCAATGTCGTTGGTCTTGCTGGCGACTTCGCGCACCATCTGCGCGCCCATGTTCTCGAACTTGTCAGCCAGTTCGATTTCCTTGGCGACCGAAACACCGTCCTTGGTGATGCGCGGTGCGCCAAAGCTCTTGTCGAGGACGACGTTACGTCCCTTCGGACCCAGTGTTACCTTGACCGCATCGGCCAGGATATCCACGCCACGCAGCATGCGCCGACGTGCTTCATCGCCGAACTTTACGTCCTTGGCAGCCATTTCAGTTTCTCCAGTCAGGAAAGGTTATGTAATCGGATCAGGTTCAGGCGTACGACGCTCAGGCAACAACGCCCATGATGTCGCTTTCCTTCATGATCAGCAGCTCTTCGCCGTCGATCGTGACTTCGGTGCCGGACCATTTGCCGAACAGCACGCGGTCACCAGCCTTGACGTCCAGGGCGACAATCTGGCCCTGTTCGTTGCGGGCGCCCGCTCCGACCGAGATAACCTCGCCTTCCATCGGCTTTTCCTTGGCGGTCTCGGGGATGATGATCCCACCGGCTGTCTTTTCCTCACCCTTGAGGCGACGGACAACCACGCGGTCATGCAGGGGACGAAATTTCGTCATTGGATGGATCGCTCCATAATCTAAAAAAGGTAACGCCCTTGAATTAAGCAACGCCACCGGTTTGGCGCGCGCGCCAGGCCGCATCGCGTTAGCACTCCCCTCATGAGAGTGCTAAAGAGCAGATAGGAAGACCTCTTTTAGGTGTCAAGGGAAGCACCAAGATTCCTGGCCAACTTTCCCCAACACCTGCGGGGATCACCAGAAAAAGGCGGGAAATCCACAAATATATCATTATATATCAATGAATTATAAAAATACCCATCCTCCTGCACATCGTTGTCCCTGGCCCGCACGGACTGCATGCGTCCCCTGCGCCACCGCGCCCCGGCCCGAGTCCCGGATACACCGCCATCACACCCCCGGCACTGCCGGTGTCAGGCAAAGGCATGGATGTGATATAGGTCCTGCATTCACCAATGGCCGCATGGGGCCGTTCCATCGCGCATGACCAATCAATTATGGGGGAGACATATATGGGATCGATCATCACCCTTACCGCCACGGACGGGCACACACTGTCCGCCTATCGCGCGGGGCGGCCAGATGCGGCGCGCGCCGTCGTCGTGGTGCAGGAGATCTTTGGCATCACCCCGTATATCCGCGCGGTCTGCGATGAACTGGCGACCAAAGGATATCAGGTCATTGCCCCCGCGATCTTCGATCGTGCGCAGCGCGACGCCATCCTGCCCTATTCCGCCGATGGGATGAAGGAAGGGCTGGCGCTGCGGGCGCGGGTACCACTTGCGGGCACGCTGCTTGACCTTGCCGCCGCCGCCGATGCGCTGACAACGGAAAAGAAGGGCGTCATGGGGTTCTGCTGGGGCGGCACACTGGCATGGGAGGCGGCATGCCGCACCACCACATTCGCCGCGGCGGTGGGATGGTATGGGGGCGGTATCGCGGCGGAACGCGCACGGGTTCCAAACTGTCCCGTGCAACTGCATTTCGGGGCCGATGATGCCCATATCCCTGCCGGGGACATCGACGCCATCCGCGCAGCGCACGAAGACATCGAGATTTTTGTCTATGAAGGTGCGGACCACGGGTTCGGCTGCACCGACCGCAGCAGCTACAACGAAACGGCGGCCACGCTGGCGATGCAACGCACCCTCAGCTTCTTTGAACACTGGCTGTAGGCGCAATACCCTGCGGGGGGCATGCGACCGGGATGCCGCGACTGCGGCTTGGCAGCCCCCTTGATTTAAGGAAGTGGAAAAGATTTTTTGAGAGACTGTTTGAAAGTTATATTTGATAACCTACTGAAATTATAAATGTTTTTTGTGAAGCTTTTTCTAAAAAGCTTCAGAAGACGCCGCCTTTTTAAAAAAAGGCGGCACC